>NZ_JANJFE010000017.1:0-120744 GCF_024623505.1 Microbacterium sp. zg.B48 | reverse complement strand
TCCTCAGCGAACACCACATAAACCCCGCCCAGGGCTACTGGCGCAACCAACTCACCCCACCCGGCCGCTGGCCCCACAAATGACAGATGTCTCGCGACATATGAGACATATGTCGCGAGACATCACACCGTGGCGAGTGAGGGATTCGAACCCCCGAAGGCTACGCCGGCTGATTTACAGTCAGATCCCTTTGGCCGCTTGGGTAACTCGCCAGGCGCGCATCCGTCCGGCTTTTCCAGTCGACCGAAGGCGCGAGCACCCATCCTACGCGTCTGACGCGCACCACGAAAATCCAGGCCCGCGGACACGCTGCGCGGACAGCCGTCGAAGTCTCAACGACCCCGTCGACAGCATCCGGCCGTTCGTCCGTGCGTGCGAGCGGGCACGGTTCAGGTGCCGATCGCGTCCATATCCACGGCGGACAACGACTCCGGAAGTCTCAGCAGCGCGCCTTCGTATCGGCATGTCGCGGCCGCGACGTCCATCGCCCGCTCCAGGATCGCCCCCCACTCGTCCTCGTCCGCGGGCGCTTCGTCGACGAGCGCCGCAATGGCCGCGGCGAACGCAGCGTCTCCGGCACCCATCGTGTCCACGATCCGTCCGGGCAGGTCGGAGATCGGCCGCGTCACGACGGTGTCTCCGGCCTCGATCGTCGCCCCCGCGCTGCCCTCGGTCGCGAGCACGGCGGCGGCGCCAAGATCCAGCAGACGGGCGCGCAAGGCATCGAGCGGCTGGTCGTAGAGGAGCGTGGCGTCGTCCTCGCCCACCTTGACCAGCGCTGCTCGGGACGCCAGGCGCTCGAAGCCGCGCACGAACTCCTCCCGATCGGCGAGCATGCCGGCCCTCGGGTTCGGGTCGATCGCCAGGATCGCCGAGGATGCGTGGACCGCTTCGGCGAAGCGCCCGGTCTGCGCCGCGTCGTCGAAGGGGAAGCAGCTGACGGCGACCAGGGCGGCGGCATCGATCGCCGCACGCTCCGCCTCGCCGAACGTGATGGACCGCGCCTGCGCCGCGGCGTTGAACTCGTAGACCGGCTCCCCCGTCGCGTTGCGCGTGCTGACCGCCCGCGACGAACCGTGAGCGGACGGTGACGCGATCAGCTCGACGCCGTAGTCGGCGAGGTAGGTGCGGATGTGGGCTCCGGCCTCGTCGTCCCCGACCATGGCGATCAGAGTGGTCGGAACGCTGAGACGGGTCAATCCGACCGCCACGTTGAGCGCGGCCCCGCCGACGAACTCCCGGACACCACGATCGTCGCGCAGCTCGTCGATGAGCGCGTCCCCGATCACCACCACACGGGCGCTCACGCGTCGGCCCGGGCCGACTCGAGGATGCGCTCGACGAACGCCTCCGCACGCCGGCGAGTGCCGTCGATCTTGGCGTCGACGCTCGCTCGCACCTCGTTCGGCGCCAGCGGCGCGGCGAGGCGGACGTTCTCGTGGCAGGAGAGGTCGGTGCAGATGTACGTTCCCACGGTGTCTCCGTTCTGACCCGCCCGACCGGCCTTGCGCGCCGAGAAGAGGGAGACCTGGTCGGCGGGTTGCATGGTGTGGCAGAGGTTGCACAGCGCGGAGCTGACCCGCGCGGTGCCCTCGGCGGCCCGCAGGACGACGCCGATCGGCTCGTCGCCGACCTCGGCGATGAGGTATCCCCGGCCCTTGGTCCGCGGGTCGCGCCACGCCAGGAAGTCGAGGTGGTCCCAGTCGGTCAGCACGAAATCGGGGGGAAGGGTCAGGAGACGCAACTCGTCGTCACCCGCGTTCGCGAGCGCCCCACGGATGTCATCTTCGGTCAACTGGCGCATCGGACCTCCTCGCCGCTGTCCCCGCCAGTCTACGAAGAGCGGATGCCGGCACCACCCCCGCCGCGCTCCGCCCGCGCGCGATCGGCGAGCGCGGAGGGCGCTCAGCGGCAGCGGATCCTGAGCTGGTCCGGCAAGCCCCGATAGACTTCCGCGCATGGCTGATTCATCCTTCGACATCGTGAGCAAAGTCGACCACCAGGAGGCGGAGAACGCCCTCAACCAGGCCCGCAAAGAGATCGAGCAGCGCTACGACTTCAAGGGCACCGGCGCCTCCATCGAGTGGAGCGGCGAATCCGTGCTGATCAAGGCGAACTCCGAAGAGCGGGCCAAAGCTGTGCTCGACGTGTTCCAGTCTAAGCTCATCAAACGCGGCATCTCGCTGAAGAGCCTCGAGTCCGGGGAGCCGTTCGCCAGCGGCAAGGAGTACCGCATCACGTCCACCATCAAGGACGGCATCTCCCAGGAGAACGCGAAGAAGATCGGCAAGATCATCCGCGACGAGGCACCCAAGGGCGTGAAATCGCAGATTCAGGGCGACGAGCTGCGCGTTCAGTCCAAGAGTCGCGATGACCTCCAGGAGGTCATCCGCGTCCTCAAGGCAGCCGACCTGGACGTCGACCTGCAGTTCATCAACTACCGGTAGCGCAGGCCGCCACGGCAGCCCATGGGCTGGGGGCCATGATCGGTGCCAGCCGACCTGATCATCGACTTCCTCCGCGCGCCAGATGTTGATGAGCCGGAGCATCCGTCCGCATCAGTCCAGGACGGGACCGACGCGCGGCCGGAAGCGGGTTCAGGCGTACCACTCGCCGGAGTCTGCCCCACGGCGATGATGCATTCTTCCGCCATCGATCGGCGCGGTGTCGTGACCGGCGAGGTCATGTATCCATGGCGGCTGCTGGTCCATCGTCACCGACCCTGCGCCGACCGTGAAATAGGCGGCGATCGGAGGGCTCGCGACGAACTCTGCCGCGAGGGTGGCGGCTCCGGGGATACGGACCAGGGCGTTGCGCGCGTGCAGATCGCGCATCAGCACGGCGAATTCCACCGGGTCCTCGGATGCCGGTTCCTGCGGGGCGACGGGCAGCTGCGAGCGCAGGTCATCGACGATCTCCTGCCGCTGGCCAGCGGAGAGCCGAGTGAAGGCGGCCGCGTACGCTCGGTCGGCGACGCTCGCGGGGACATTCCCCAGGACATACGCGTACCGGGCGATCTGCTCCTCTTCGCTGATCGCGCTCGGTGTGCGGCGCCTTCTCACGACCCCTCCTGATCGATGAGCGTCAGCGTACGCCGGCGCGGGCGCGCCGTCGATGGCACTGCCGAGCCTCGACCGCGTTCGCACCGACGTTGTCCGCGGTCACTGTATTCGGATGCGCTCGTCGTGGTCGTCGAGCACGAATGCCGTTCTGCGCCGCCGAGGCGGAGCTGCCTCAGAGGTCCTCCGGTGCGAGGTCCCCTTGTCCGTCCTCGCCCAACGCCGCCTCGATGGGGCTGTCCCCCTGCGACTCGGGCTGTATTGCCTCGCGCGGCAGATCGGAGGCCGGAATCTGGTCCTCGTCGGTGCGGACCTCGGCCGGGTCCGCTCCGGTCGCCGTCGCCGCGTCGAGCTCCTCCGGATCTGCGCCCTCGTCCAGGGCGATGGTGCGATCCCACTCCGCCTGCGCGGGATCCCGGGTCGGGTCCGGCTCGATCGAGGTGTCCTCGTCGCGCAGCGGCTGAACGCTGGTGGTGGGATCGGCAGTGTCGGCGGAGTCGCCGGTGGGTGTGCTCATGGTGTTCATGCTTCTGCGCGCACCGCCGATCTGTCTCCCCTCTTGCGCCCCGACGGCCGCCGCGATACCGGCAGGGGCGCGCACGCCGATCGCTCGCCGTGTCCACCGAAGTGCCGACATACGGATCGCGCAGAATTTCCTAGGCTTGGTCATGCAAGCACCGCCCGCCGACGCGGGAGCAGACGGGATTCGGGTTCCCAGTCTGATTCCTCCCCCAGTAAGCGGAAGAGAGAACCCCGGCGTCCCCCAGCTCCGGGGTTCTCTATCTCCCCGCTGGATGGCGTGCGGGATGCTCCGTGATTGCGGTTCCCCCGGAGATCGAACGACTAGCTGCGAGGCTGTCTCTCCGAGGGAACCCGACCGTGCAACCGCTGGTTCCGCTTCGCCGCGCAGGTGATGCGCTCGGGTGGCGAATGGTGCCGGTCCTTCTGCACCCTAAAGGGTTTCCGCGCCGCGCGCCACGCATTTCTCCCATGATCTTGTGCGCAGCAGTGCTCACACCCGGGCCTGTCGCTGTGGACGCGCGCGGTGCACAATGTCACGCATGAGCGAGGCCCCGCCTGCGGACGCGTCGGAAGTCCCCGGCTCGGGTGAGCGTTCCGCTCCGGCTGAGGCGGACCCGAGCGTCGACCCCCCGGGCGAATCGGATGCCGCACTCGGCCGTCGCGCGCAGATCCTCGCGACCGAGCACTGGGGCCTCCTGGCCGCGCGCAGCACCGCGCAGAGCGAGGTGCTCACACGCATCACCATCTTCCTCACCCTCGTCTCGGCGGGTCTGGTGACCATCGGACTGCTGGGGCAGGCATCCCGTTTCGAGGGGTGGTTCGGCGGAGCCTCGCTCGCGATCCTGGGCTTCCTCGTGGTCATCGGGCTGATGACGCAGACGCGCGTGGGAAACGTCGCCGAGGAGGACATGATGTACGTCGTCGCGATGAACCGGCTGCGCGGCGCGTACGTCGACCTCGATCCCACGGTGGAGGAGTACTTCCTCGCATCCGTCCATGACGACGAGGAGGCGATGAAGCACACCTACGCGTTCCTGCGGCCCCGGAGCGTGAGCGTTCTGGTGGGCAGTTCCGCCATGCTGCTGGTCGTGGTCAACGCGTGCGTGAGCGGACTGCTCGTCGGCGCGATCGTCGTCTCGAGCGGCGGCACCCTGGGGTGGGCGGTCGCAGGTGGCGTCGCGGTCGGACTCATCTACGTCGTGGCGTACTTCGGCTACGGCTGGTGGACCTTCCGCAGCGCGTGGCGACGTTACATTCCGCGTCGCCCCTCGTCCGGTCCGCCTCGATTCTGGAGGCACTGACCTCAGACGTACGCGCCCGGCGACAGCGGCAGCCGCCTGGTGCCGAGGCATCCCATCACCCAGCGGTCCAGCCGTTCGTACGCCTCATCGCGCGCCTCGGCACGGGACAGGAAGACGTCGTGCAGTGCGCCGCGGATCCGCTCGACGGTCACCGACGCGCCCAGATGCAGTGCGGCGCGGGCGATCTCATCCACCACGAGAACCGTGTCGGCACGGGTCAGCTCCTCCGACCAGCGCGTCGGGGTGACCGATCTCGCGGAGAGCAGGACGCAGACCGGAACGTCGATGTCCAGCCCCGCCGCCACCCGCGCATGACCGGCCAGGATCGCGTGCAGCCATGGCGCGTGCACTGTCATCGACACCTCCGGGCGCCAGGCCGGGTTGATCTCCAGCGGCGCCTCGCGCACTTCGCGCTGCGCACGCGAATAGAAGCCGGTGTCCACCTGCGGCAGCGGCTCGAGCGGCCGCAGGCGGGCATGCAACCCGATCATGGGGGCGACTGCGACGCGGGTCATGGCGCTCAACTGGAATTCCAGCCAGGGGCTGTTCAGGATCAGCGCACTGGCCACGCCGGGATGCCGCGCGGCCCACAGGCTCAGGGTGAGCCCGCCGGTCGAGTGGCCGACCAGCACGAGCCGGCGCGGAGACGCGGGCGCATCCAGAGCGCGACCCATTGCCGCGAGGGCCGCCGCGATGTCCTCGTCATAGGTGGCGAGGTCGGTGATGTACCCCGGCGTCTGATCGGGACGGATGCTGCGCCCGTACTTGCGCAGGTCCAGCGCGTAGAAGTCTGCGCCGCGATCGGTCCAGTAGGCGGCCAGGCTGCGCTGGAAGAAGTAGTCCGACCAGCCGTGCACGTACAGCACGTCCACGTCGTGCAGCGGTCGGCGGTCGCCGAGGATCCCGCCGAGAACGGGTCGACGCGCGAGGGCGCGCACGAGCGTCGCGACGACGGGTCCCTCGTCGTCCTCGCCGAGGTCCAGGGTCAGCTGTCGGAACGGCTCCCCCAGGACATCGGCATCCCACTCCCGCGCCATCCGCACAGCCTATCCAGGCGGGTTCGCCGGCACAGATTCCGGCACCGCGTGCGGGCGCGCGGTGCCCGCATGCGCGCGGGCGCGCGCGACCCCGGCGATGCCGAGAGCCGTAGACCGGTGTCGGCGGCAGGGATACTGTCTCCTCGATGAACGCCGCCGCAACGCTGCCGACGCCGCGCCGGGTGCAGGGCACCTATTACACGCTCATGCTGGGCAACACGCTGGCGGCCTCGTTCATCTGGGGCATCAACACCCTGTTCCTGCTGGATGCCGGGCTGTCGAATCTCGAGGCGTTCGCAGCCAACGCGTTCTTCACCGCGGGGATGCTGATCTTCGAGATCCCCACCGGCGTGGTGGCCGATACGGTCGGGCGCCGAGCGTCCTACCTGATCGGAACGGTCACGCTCGCCACGACGACGACGCTGTACTGGATGCTGTGGGTGTGGGAGTCGCCCTTCTGGGCGTGGGCGATCGTGTCGGTCCTGCTCGGGCTCGGGTTCACGTTCTTCTCCGGCGCGGTCGACGCCTGGCTCGTGGACGCCCTGCGAGCCACCGGTTACCGCGGCAGCCTCGAGACGGTCTTCGGCCGCGCGCAGATCGTCGGCGGAATCGCCATGCTCGCCGGTTCCGTTCTCGGCGGCGTCATCGCGCAGGTGACCGACCTGGGCGTTCCGTTCCTGGTCCGCGCCGGCCTGCTGGTGGTGACCCTGGTCGTGGCCGCACTGCTCATGCACGACATCGGGTTCGAACCTGAACGCGGCGAGAATCCGCTGCAGGCGACCCGCACCGTCTTCCGCGCGTCGATCACCTACGGTCTCGGCAATGCCCCGGTGCGCTGGCTGATGCTGGCCAGCCCGTTCACGGCCGGCGTCGGGATCTACGTCTTCTACGCCCTGCAGCCGTACCTGCTGGAACTGTGGGGCGACGACGAGGCCTACACGGTCGCGGGTCTGGCCGCGGCGCTGCTCTCCGGCGCGGCGATCGTCGGCGGGGCACTGGCCCCGTGGGTGCGCAGGCTGTTCCGTCGGCGCACGTCGTCGATCGTGCTGGCGACGGTGGCGAGCGCGGTCGTGCTGCTGGGGCTCGGGGTGGTCCGCAGCTTCTGGGCGGCGATCGTCCTCGTGGCGGTCTGGGGTATCGCGTCGGCGATCGATGATCCCGTCCACCGGGCGTACCTGAACGACATGATTCCGTCGAAGCAGCGGGCGACCGTGCTCTCGTTCGACTCGCTGATGGGATCCGGCGGCGGGGTGCTCTTCCAGCCGGTGCTGGGGCGGGTCGCCGACGTCGGCGGCTACGGTGTCTCGTTGATCTGGAGCGGCGTGATCGCTGCGGTCGCGCTCCCGTTCGTGCTGCTCAGCCGTGCCCAGCGGTCACCGGCTGATACGGCGCGCGGCGCAGACGAGGTCGGTGCGAGCGCCGGCGAAGAGCTGCCGCCCACCTGAGGCGGCTCGCGGATGCCGCGACGCGCAGGTGCTGCGCGACTCGGGTCACTCCCCGCGCGAGATGTCGACCATGTCGGGACGAGGCACGACCTTGACCCGCGCGCGCCCGTGCGGGGCGCCGAGACCGATCTCGTGTTCGTCCAGACGGTGCCAGCCGTCCAGGTCGGTCCAGCGCACACCCCGTTCGGCCAGCAGCCGCGGGATCGCCTCCTCCGAGGGGTCGGCCGGCTGCCACCACGAGCCCTGGTCGTTGATGAGGTGGCGCACGGTCTCCATCGCATCCGACTTCGTGTGGCCGATCAGACCGACCGGTCCGCGCTTGATCCATCCGGTCGCGTAGACACCCGGTACGCGGTCGTTGGAGTCCTCCCGCAGCGCCTGCCCCTCGTGATTGGGGATGACGCCGTGACGCTTGTCGAACGGGACTCCGGGCAGGGGTGAGCCGAAGTACCCGACCGCGCGGTAGATCGCCTGGACGGGCACCTCGCGGATCTCACCGGTGCCGGCGACACCGCCCTGGCCGTCCGGTCGCGTGCGCTCCCAGCGGAAGCGGGACACGCGGCCGAATTCGTCGGTGAGCACCTCGAGCGGCTTGGCGTAGAAGTGCAGGTGAAGACGGCGGGATGCCTCTCCTCCGGCATTGTTCACCGACGGCCGTTTGCGCCAGGACTGGAGCACGCGGTCGATGACCATGACCTGCTTGTTGCTCGCGATCGCAGCCCGGGACGCGTCGTCGTAGTCGAAGTCCTCGTCGTAGACGACCAGGTCCACGTCGCGCAGCTCGCCCAGCTCGCGCAGTTCGAGCGGTGTGAACTTCACCTGCGCGGGGCCGCGGCGCCCGAACACGTGCACATCGGTGACGGCGCTCGCGCGCAGCCCCGCGAAGACGTTGTCGGGCACCTCGGTCGGGAGCAGATCCTCGGCGTGCTTGGCGAGCATGCGGGCGACATCGAGTGCGACGTTTCCGTTGCCGATGACGGCGACCGACTCGGCATCCAGGGGCCACTCCCGCGGCACATCCGGGTGGCCGTCGTACCAGCTCACGAAGTCCGCCGCGCCGTACGAGCCGATCGCGTCCATGCCGGGGACGTCGAGGTTCGCGTCGCGGATGGCCCCGGTGGCGAAGATGACCGCGTTGTAGTGACGCTTCAGGTCATCGAGGGTGATGTCCTCGCCGAAGCGCACGTTGCCGAACAGCCTGATGTCGCCGCGGTCCAGCACCTCGCGCAGCGCGGTGACGATGCCCTTGATCCGCGGATGATCGGGCGCGACGCCGTAGCGGACCAGGCCGTACGGGGCCGGAAGCTGCTCGAAGAGGTCGATGGAGACGTCGAACTTGCGCTCCGCCTTGAGCAGGATGTCTGCGGCGTAGATGCCCGCCGGTCCTGCACCGACGATGGCCAGCCTGAGCTTGGTCATGTGGTCCTTTCTGAGGCCGCGGGCTTGGCGAACTACGACACCTGCCGCGACGGGATATGTCAGCTGGAACGGTCGGCGACAGCCTGGGCGAAACGCGTCAGCGCCTCGCGCACCGCACCTGCGGGAAGGGGTTCGAGCGAGGCGATCGCCTCATTCGACCAGGAATGGGCGAGATCGAGCGTGGCCTTGGTGGCCTCGTGCTCCCGCAGTTCGGAGAGTTCGCGATCCAGGATTGCCGGGTCGCCGCCGTCGGCGATGCGCTCCACCCCGTCGTCGATGCGCGCACGGAGGGCCATCGATGCGGCATCCGTCCGCTGCCCGAGGACCAGGTACGGCATGGTGGGCACGCCGGCCCGGAGGTCCGTGCCGGGCACTTTGCCGGTCTCGTCAGGATCGTCGGAGAGGTCGATCACGTCATCCAGCAGCTGGAAGGCCACCCCGACCTTCTCGCCGAACGAGATCAGCGGCTGCTCTAACTCATCCGGGCCGTTGGCGAAGATGAGCCCGGACTGCGCCGCGGCCGCGATGAGCGAACCGGTCTTGTCGGAGAGCACCTGCAGATAGAACTCGACGCGATCATCGCCGTCCTGCGGCCCGACCGTCTCGTGCATCTGCCCGAGGACGAGCCGCTCGAAGGTGTCCGCCTGCAGCCGGATGGCGCGCTCGCCCTGCCGTGCCATGATCTGGCTGGCGCGCGAGAACAGGAGGTCCCCGGTGAGGATGGCGACGTTGTTGCCCCAGACCGAGTGTGCGCTGGGCACACCGCGACGCTTGTCCGCGGCATCCATCACGTCGTCGTGGTAGAGCGAGCCGAGGTGGGTCATCTCCAGCGCGGTGGCGCCTTCGATGACGCTCTCGATCGCCCCGTCGCCCAGCTGGGCGGTGATCAGCGCGAGCATCGGCCGGATCCGCTTGCCGCCGGCTTCGTAGAGGTAGCGGCTCGCTGCGTCGGCGATGCGGTCGGTGACACGCAGCTCCTGCTCGAGGGCGCGGTCGACACGCACGAGGCCGGCCTTCACAGTGGACGCGAGTTTGCGGGAGCGCGGCCCGGCGAGTGTGCGGTCGGTGAGGCCCAGCTTGCCCGCAACCCGCGAGCCGGAAGCTGAGGGAGTCACACCCTCAGCCTATCGGGGTCTGGAGGGGTCGCTCGTGCCGGGGGCCATGCGCTGACTCGCCGGCCGTTCCGGCTTGGTCGCGCGGTGCAGGGCGACGATCCCCAGGGACAGGTTCCGGTAGGCCACATCGGTCCAGCCCGCGTCCCGGATCCATCCGGACAGTGCCCGTTGGTCGGGCCATTCGCGGATCGACTCGTTCAGGTAGTCGTAGGCGTCCGCGTTGGAGCTGACGGTCTTGGCGACCACCGGGAGGATCCTGGCGTTGTAGAAGCGGTACAGCCCCTGAAACGCGCGTGACGGCGGGTGCGAGAACTCGCAGACCACCAGGCGGCCGCCCGGTTTGGTCACCCGCAGCAACTCGCGCAGCGCGCGCTGCGGGTCGTTCACGTTGCGCAGTCCGAACGACATCGTGACGGTGTCGAACTCGTCCGCACCGAAGGGCAGGGAGGTCGCGTCGGCCTGGATGAAGGTCAGATTCGGGATGCCGCCGTGGCGGCGCTCGCCCTCCGCGATCATGCCGGGCGAGAAGTCGGCCGCCACGACGGAAGCTCCGCTCCTGGCCAGGGCCACCGAGCTGGCGCCGGTGCCGGCGGCCAGATCGAGGATCCGCTGTCCGGGCCGCGGGGCGACCGCCCGGGTCGTCGCGGCCCGCCACATGCGGTCGTTGCCCATGCTCAGCACCGTGTTCGTGCGGTCGTAGTTCTTCGCGACCTGATCGAACATGCCGCTGACGCGGGCCGGATCCTTGTGGAGGTCGGCGCGATTGAGCCGGGCGTCGCCCGGGGGCGGGTCGTGCGGACGAGGAGTCACCGGACGAGTCTATTCGCGCAGCCGGTGCCCTCCGCGGCTCTACTCTGCCCGCGCAGACAGGTGCAGGGCGGCGAGCCGGGCCAGCCAGGCATCCGGGGTCGCGTCATCGAACGGGGCGACTTCGGCCCGCACGTACGCCTCCAGGTCGACGGCGAGCGACTCGAGGCGGTCCACGATGTCGAGCGGATAGCCGTACGCCACGCGGTGCTCCTCCCACTCGTCGCGGTCATCGATCCAGATCCCGCGGCCGTCGACGGACTTGACGACATCCAGATCCATATCGATGCCGGTCGGCTCGAGAACACCCTCGACCTCCTGCCAGCGGATGTCCCAGCCCAGGTCGATGTAGATCCGGTAGGTGGCCGGGGGTACGACGTTCACCGTCATGGCATACAGACCGCTCGGCGGCAGCAGCGTCACGCTCGCAGTGTTGACCAGGAAGTCACGCTCCGGGCGGCTGCTGCGCCATCCCGCGGGCTGTCCGAACCAGTCCCCCCACTGGTCCGAGCCGAGGTAGACGCATTCGTGCACCCAGTGCGGGGAACCGTCCCACTTGCGCCAGCGGAACAGGGTTTGCGTTCCCGGCTCAGGACGGCCGGGCGTCGCGGGGTGCGGGGCGCTCATGACGGCACAGCTTAGCCGCGCCACCGGTGACGCTGCCCAGAGGCGATCTGTGCCGTCGGGACGGACGTGGCCCGCGCCGAGGCGGCTCGACTCTAGTCTGGAACGGTGACCGACCCGATCGAACTGCCGACCCCGCGGCTGCGGGTGGTGACCCGCGAGGTCGCGGCGGTCGATGACGTGCTGGCGTATGCGGAGCTGTCCAATCCCACCTATTGGAGCCGCCGCGGCGATGCGATGGCCGCGTACGGCGAGACGACGGCGTTCACCCGGATCGGCCCGGCGACCGGATTCGACTTCGGCCGGCAGTGGCGGGCGCTGGCGGCCGCGGCGGACGTCGATGACGCGGTGGGCCTGCCGGGCACCGGGTTGGTCGCCTTCGGCGCATTCGCGTTCGACCCGCTCTCCCCGACCCCGAGCAGGCTCAGCGTGCCCGCGGTCGTGGTCGGCCGACGCGGTGACCGCTCCTGGGTGACGCGGATCAGCCATGCCGGCGCGATCGAGTCAGAACCCGGCGTCGCACTGCCGGAGAGCACCGGGTACGGCCCGTACTGGGCGGCGACCCTCGGCCCGGGGGCTCTGGACCCGAGCGGTTACCAGGCTGCTGTGCGCAGGGGACTCGATGCCATCGCGGACGGCGAGGTCAGCAAGGTCGTCCTGGCTCGCGACCTGGCGGGTTCGGTCCCGCCGGGCTCGGACCTGCGCCGGCTCGTCCGAGCACTGGCATCCGGTTACCCGGACTGCTGGGCCTACGCCGTCGACGGCCTCATGGGCGCGAGCCCGGAAACGCTGGTGACCGTGTCGGGCGGGACCGTCACCGCCCGCGTCCTGGCCGGCACCGCTCCCCGCGGGGCCGACGCGGATGCCGACACCGCGGCATCCCTGGCCCTGGCGACGAGCACGAAAGACCAGGACGAGCATCTTTACGCCGTGCAGAGCGTGCTGGCCTCGCTGCGTCCGCATACGAGTGTGCTCGCCGCGAGCGAGCAGCCGTTCGCCCTGAAGCTGCCCAACGTCTTCCACCTGGCCACCGACGTGGAAGGCGAGCTGAGCGGCGGCGCGTCCGCCCTCGACCTCGTCGCCGCGCTGCATCCGACCGCTGCCGTGGCCGGAACGCCGACGGATGCCGCCCTCGAGGTGATCCGCCGACTCGAGCCCTTCGACCGTGGCCGGTACGCCGGACCGGTCGGCTGGGTGGACGCACACGGCGACGGGGAATGGGCGATCGCGCTGCGCTGCGCGCAGTTCGATCTGAGCACCGTTTCGCCCGGCGGCACGGGCGATATCCCGCTGCGTGCGCACGCCGGCGCGGGGATCGTGGCCGGCAGCGACCCCGAGGCCGAACTGCTCGAGACGCGGGTCAAGTTCCGACCGATCGTGGACGCGCTGGCATGAGCGGGCCGGTACCCGCACTGCCGACCCGGGGCGACGCGGTGCTCACGAACCTGAGGCTGGTCGACGGCATCGACCCCGTGCCGCGCCACGGTGTCTGCCTTGTGGTGGAGAACGGCCGCATCGCCGCGATCGTGCCCGAACACGACGCACCGGAACCCACGATCGACCTCGGCGGCTCCTACGTCATGCCGGGCCTGATCAACATGCACACCCACTTCTCGCTGTCGCTGCCCGGCCCGGGTGGCGATGCGGTCAGCGCGCTCTCCGCACACGACCTCGCGCTGCACATGGCCGACGGTGCACGGCGCACACTGCTGTCCGGGGTGACGACGGTCCGCTGCGTCGCCGAGAAGGACGGTGCGGACTTCGCGCTGCGCCGGGCCATCCAGCAGGGGCAGGTGGCCGGTCCGCGCATCTTCACCGCGGGCCGAGGCCTGTGCTGCACCGGCGGCCACGGGCATGACACCGGGGACACCGTGGAGTGCGATGGGCCGGATGCGTTCACGCGCGGCGTCCGCAGTCAGCTCCGATCCGGCGCGGATCTGATAAAAATCATGATCTCCGGCGGCATCGCCGGCGAGCACGAGCAGATCACCACCCCGCAGCTGACCCGGGACGAGATGGCAGCCGCGATCTCGACGGCCCATGCCTGGGGCCGCAAGGTGACCGCGCACGCCGGACCGGCGGCGATCATCGCCGAGGCTGTGCAGCTGGGGCTGGACTGCGTGGAGCACGGCTACGAGCTCACGCCGGAGGTCGCGCGGCTGATGGCCGCACGCGGCGTGGCACTGGTGCCGACGCTCGTGGTCACCCGGGCGGGCGCCTTCTTCGACGACCTCGGCGTGCCGCCGTGGATGCAGGAGCGCTCGCTGAACGCCGGTCCGCGCCACCTGCAGTCCTACCGGTACGCGCTGGAGGCCGGGGTGACGGTGCTCCTGGGCAGCGACATGCCGCCCTTCTGGGACTTCGAGGGGACCAGCGCCGTGGTCCGGGAACTCGAACACATGCAGGCCGGCGGCCTGTCCGCGCCGGATGTGATCCGGGCGGCGACGTCCGCGCCCGCGGAATGGCTGGATGCCCGGGACAGCATCGGAACCCTGACGCCGGGACGCTTCGCCGATCTGATCGCCCTGCCCGAGGACCCGACCGTGACGGCCGGCGCGCTGCGCGGTATCGACTTCGTCATGAAGGGCGGCGTCGTGGTCCGCGACGATGAGGGGCGGTCGCGATGACCGAGCCGCAGGAGCCTGACCAGAGTCCACGCACGCAGCTGTACGACCTGAGCGTGGTGGTCGAACGCATCGAGGGCCGCTCGGTGTGCGGGATGAAGGTGGGCGACCGCATCGACCTCGTCCAGAGCAGCCGCCTGTGCCTGCCGGAGGGCGGACATTTCTGCATGTACGCGCTGCAGGCCGTGATGCCCCTGCTGCCGGCGAAGCAGCGACAGCTGCCGCCGGGTGACTGGCTGGAACGGGACGACCTCGTCGCGTGCCCCGATCCCGACGAACGGCTGATCATGCGGATCGTGCGCACCGGCATCCGCTCGATGAAGACCGAGGAACTGACGTGACCTCCTCTCGGCCCGTCCAGATCTCACTGGGACTGCAGACCGACAAGGCTCCCGGCGCGTACGCGGCGCTGGCAGCGCTCGCGGAGGAGGCCGGGTTCGACGGTGTCAGCGTGTTCTCCGACCTGCTCTACCAGCCGCCCGTCGCAGCGCTGCTGGAGATGGCCGGTGCCACCTCGCGGATCCGGCTCGGCTGCGCCTGCTGGAATCCGTACACGCTGCATCCGTACGAGATCGCGGGCCAGTTCGCTGCGGTGGATGCCGCGTCCGCCGGTCGCGCCTACCTGGGCCTCGCGAAGGGATCCTGGCTCGATGCGGTCGGCGTCCAAGTGCGCAGACCGATCAGCCATCTGCGGGACGCGGTCGGGGTCATTCAGGCACTCCTCGGCGGGGACGGTCTCGGCTACGAGGGTGCGGCGTTCCGGGTGGAGCCGGGAGTGCGGCTGCGATATCCCGTGCTGCGGAACCGTGCGCCGATCCTGCTGGGTTCCTGGGGTCCGCTCGGCATGGCCCTGGCCGGCGAGCTCGCCGACGAGGTGAAGGTGGGCGGCAGCGCCAACCCGGCGATGGTCGAGGTCGTCCGGGCGCGGCTGCAGCGCGGGCTGGACCGGGCGGACCGCACCGCGGATGCGGTCGGGGTCGTGCTCGGCGCCGTGACCGTCGTCGACCGGGACGGGGCGGCTGCGCGCCGCCACGCTCGACGCCAGGTCGCGATGTACCTCGACGTGGTGGCCGCCCTGGATCCGACCGTGTCGCTGCCCGATGACCTGCTGCCCGGAATCCGGGCCCGCCTGGCCGACGGCGACGACGACGGCGCCGGGCGGCTCGTTCCGAAGGACGTGCTGGAGCTGTTCGCGTTCTCCGGCACTCCGGATGACATCGCCGCGCAGGCGTGGCGGCTCATCGACGCGGGCGTGGACCGTATCGAGTTCGGCACCCCGCATGGGATCGACGAGGCCGCGGGCGTCGCGCTGCTGGGTCGCGAGGTGCTGCCGCAGCTGGAGGCCTGAGACTCCCCCGGCACGTCACCTGCTCCACAGGCGTCACCCGGCGAGCAGCTGCGCGCGGAGGGGCTCCAGTCCCATCGGGCCCAGTGCCAGTGCGTCCCGGTGGAAGGCGCGCAGCGAGAATGCGTCGCCCTCCGCGGCCGCCTTTTCGGCACGAGCGTCATGCCACAGCCGCGCCCCGATCTTGAAGGCGAGCGCCTGTCCGGGCCAGCCCAGATAGCGGTCCACCTCGAAGCCGGCCAGATGCGGCTCGACGAGGGCGAGCTCGACCAGCATCCGCTGCGCGAGCTGAGGGGACCATTCCGTTTCGGCGACCAGCGAGTTCGCCGGGATTGCCCACCCGGTGTGCAGGCCGATGTCGGCCACGATGCGAACCGAGCGCCAGATCTGCCCGAGCAGCAGCCCCAGCCGTTCGGCGGGATCGCGGACGAGGCCGAGCTCGTCGGCGAGCTGCTCGGCGTAGTGCGCCCAGCCCTCGGCATAGCCGTGGATATGGCACAGGTGCCGCTGCCAGGGGTGCAGGTCCGAGGAGGAGGCGGTGACGGCGAACTGGAGGTGATGACCGGGAAGCCCCTCGTGATGCACACTGGTCACCTCCTGCCAGGTCGCCGCGACCGGCACGCCGCTGGGGATGGTCCAGACGATCCGGCTCGGCACGGACCCGTCCGGCGGAGCCGGCGTGTAGTAGACGACGCCGGTGGAGGCCTCCGCGACGACGCATTCGACGTTCCGGATGCCGGACGGCAGGTCGAAGGCCGGTTGCAGAGCCCCGATGGTCTGGTCCACGCGACGTTCCAGCCACGACCGGATCGCGTCCACACCCTCGAGCCGGTAGCCCGGATCGGCGTCGAGGAGCTTTGCCGCGCCGCGCACCGGGTCGGCCCCGGTGCCGCCGAGCGATGCGGCCAGCGCACGCGCTTCGGCCACGAGGCGCGTCAGCTCGGCCCAGCCGTACGCGTACGTGTCGGCGAGGTCGATGCGTGCGCCGAGCATGGCCGCGGCGAGGTCGGCGTACACCTGGACGCCGACGCCATCGACCGTCGGCGCGAGCGGCCGCAGCTCCTCGCGCAGCACCGCGAGCAGCTGTCCGAGAGCGGCGTTGGCCGCATCCGCCGCGGCGCGGACGCGGCCACGGGTCGCGGCGTCCACCGGGTCGTCGATCGGAAGGGAGCCGAACCAGTCCGCGCTCAGCCACAGCTCGATCTGCGCAGTGAGCGTGTCCAGCTGCCGCACGGGGGCGATGCCGGTCCCGGTGAACCGCTCGGCGTTCGAGGCGGCCCAGCGCAGGGACGCGATGTACTGGGCGATGCCGTCCGGCACGGCCTCGAGCCGCGCGACCAGGTCTGCGCCGGCCGCATCCGCGGTGACGGTCAGCCCCTCGATCGCGTACCGGATCAGGTGGACGGGGCTGGCCAGGCCGGCGACCAGGCGCGGGGTGAAGCCCGTGTCGAACAGCAGCCGCTCCCGCTCGAGCCGTTCCGCCAGCGCGGCCCGCAGCGGGTCCTCACCGGCCGTACCCGGCAGGGCGTCCAGGGCGGCGAGCACCTCGCCCTGCAGCGCGTACTTGCGCTGCAGCCATTCAGGGCCGATGTCGGCCAGCGGTCCCGGCGACGCAAGACCGGCGGCCTGGGCGGCGTCCGGCTCGTGCGCGGCGAGCTCCGCGACGTACTGGTCGGCGATACGGCGGACGGAGTCGGCGGCGCGGTTCACCGACCCAGCCTACGCACGTGCGGTCGCGGCGATGCCGCGGGGAGGGAGACCCGCGGATCGGCGGGCGCGTCTGGCCCCCTGCGCCACTGCGGCGATCATGGCCGGGCGCGCGCTCAGCGCGTCAGCGGAACCTCGATCAGCTGACGTCCGCCGACCGGCGCGGTGAGCGCCTGATCCAGCGCGGCCCGCGTCGTCACCCGCTGGTACTCCCAGCCGTAAGCGCGAGCAAGGTGCTCGAACCGGGTGGTGTGGGGCGTGTACAGCACGCGGTCCATGACCTCCGCCGAGGCGATTGCGGCCACCTCGAGGTCATCGAAGATGGTGCCGCCCCCGTCGTTGCCGACGACCACCTGGATACGCGGCTCGTCCTCGGCGGGCGGCAGCAGCAGCGCACCGGCATCGTGCAGCAGGGCGAGATCGCCCAGCAGCACCCGGGTGACGCCGGGGCGCCCGCCGGTCTGGGACCCGATCGCGATGCCGGTCGCGGTGGCGACGGTGCCGTCGATCCCGGCGAGGCCCCGGTTGGCGTGGACGGGCACCTTCTTGCCCCCGAGCAGGTCATCGGCGACCCGGACGAGGCGGGATGAGCCGAACACGAGCCGGTCGTGCGGCCAGGTGGCGCGCCACACCGCGTCGACCATGGCTGCCCGATCCAACGGCGCACGCACGGCCGCCAGCTCCGCTTTGATCGCCCCGAGCCGCTCCGCCGGCACCGCGGAGGACAGCCCGTCGGCATCCGGCGCAGGGGGGCTGAGGTCCACGGAGGCATCCCGCGAAGCCCGCAGCCACTGTCCGAGCCACTCCCGATCCGGCTCGCCGGCGGCGACCGCGACCGCGTCGACGGCGATGGTGGCTCCGTTGAGGTTGAGCGGCTCCCCGGGGCCGCGGACGGCCAGCACCTCGACGCCCGGATCGGACAGCAGTGCGGCGCTCTGTCTGCTCAGGGTGGGATGCCCCAGGACGACGACCCGCTCGATCCGTCCGCCCAGCTGCGGATCGGACAGCAGCCGGCGGTAGCGGTGCACGAGGTTGCGGCCATACCGGGACCCGCTGACGATCTCTGCGATCAGCGGCCACCCGCCGGCGTGGGCGAGAGCCTCGGCGTCCGTTCCGGCATCTGCTCCCGCGAGCACGACCGTGCGCGGGCCGCGATCGAGAAGGTGCGGCAGATCGTCGGGTTCGGCCGGCTGGTCCGCTTCGCCGATCCCTCCGCCGCCCTGGTAGAGGGCGCCGGAGGCCTCGTCCTCCGGCGGCTCGTCCGCGATCGGGGCGGCATCCTGATCCGCCGCCGCGGTCGTGGTCAGCTCGGCGGTGGGCGCCCCCAGCCAGCGCGGCGCCTGGCCGCCCAGGGGCTCGCGGAACGGGACGTTCACGTGCACCGGGCCGGGCGCGCGCGTCCCGGCACCCAGCGCCGCCTCGACCGCGTCCGCCGCGACCTGGCGCAGCATGACACTCTGCTCGCCGTCGCCATCCGAGTCGGTCTCCTCGGGCACCGGAAGGTCGGCTTCCAGACGCGCGCTGGAAGAGAACAGGCCCAGCTGCCGGGTGGTCTGATTAGCGCCGACGCCGCGCAGCTCCGGTGGTCGGTCCGCGGTCAGAAGCAGCAGCGGCACGCCCGCATGGTGGGCTTCCAGGGCGGCCGGCACCAGGTTGGCCGCCGCCGTTCCAGAGGTGCACACCACCGCTGCGGGCATGCGCGTCTCGCGTCCGATGCCGAGCGCGGTGAACCCGGCGACCCGCTCATCGATGCGCACGTGCAGCCTCACCCTGCCCTGCAGCTCCAGTTCCGCGGCGACCAGCGCGAGGGCCTGGGAGCGCGACCCCGGGCTCAGCACGATGTGGCGGACGCCCAGATCCACGAGTGCGCCCAGGAATGCCGCCGCGGCATCCATCGCGGGTGAGAGGACGGTGCGCTCCTCCTCGGCGGGCACCGAACTCGCCGGAGCAGGATCGTCCCCGAGCGCGCCGAACTCGGCTGCCCCGTCGTGGACCACTAGCCGACGGCGCCGCGCTGGCCGCGCGGGTCTTCGTCGCCGTCGGCGGGACGATCCGTTGCGCGTTTCGGCGCGTCGGAAGCGGGAGAACCCGATCCGGGAGTTCCGGCGGCCGGTGAACCGGCGGCCGTGGCCGGTGAACCGGCGGCCGTGGCCGGTCCGTCCGGCGTCCGCCAGCGCGGGTCGTCATCTTCCGCGTCCAGAAGCGCAAGCTCTTCTTCGAGTCGTCGGATCCGCTCGTCCTGATCGCTCAGCGTCCCGATCTTCTCGAGGAACTCCGGGTCATCATCCGGAGCACGCCGGGCCGCGACAGAGGAGCGTCGGACGCGACCGACCGTCAGCCAGAGGAGCCCGCCCAGGACGGGCAGCAGGACGACGATGAGGATCCAGATCGGCTTGCTCACCCCGCGGTGCCGGGTGGCGGGCTGCACACTGCAGTCGACGATGGTGTAAACCCAGAACGCTGTGGCCACCAGCGCCAGAATAAGCAGTACTCTCGGCACACCCCCATCCTAGGCGCGTGGGAGGCTCCGCGGTCCGCCGTGACCGGACCGAGACTCCTCCCAGCTGGGAATGCCCTCAACACGCTCGATCTAGGATGGACGGATGAAAGCCCGCTCCGCCCTCGTCTACACGGCGCTGAGGCTGCTCGCATTCCTGGTGCCCTTCGGCATCCTGATGATCTTCCCCGTCTTCCGCGAGCTGTACTGGCTCGCGGCCGTCTTCGCGGCGCTGATCGGACTGAGCCTCTCGCTGCTGTTCCTGCGCCGCCCCCTCACCGAGGTGACGACCGAACTGGCGCAGCGACGCGCGAAGGCGAAGGCCGCGGCGAGCGACGAGGACGTCGAGGATGCGATGGACCGGGACGCTCCGTCGCGACTGT
This sequence comes from Microbacterium sp. zg.B48, assembly GCF_024623505.1. Taxonomy (NCBI): domain Bacteria; kingdom Bacillati; phylum Actinomycetota; class Actinomycetes; order Micrococcales; family Microbacteriaceae; genus Microbacterium; species Microbacterium sp. zg.B48. The sequence goes on along the minus strand of NZ_JANJFE010000017.1, from coordinate 100,859 downwards.
CAGCCGACGAAGGCCCACAGCAGGAACGCGCCGTAGGCGACTGACGTCAACGAGGTCAAGGTCAGTGCGACCACCAGCTCTCGTGGCAGCCGGTAGGTCCACACGATCAGGATCGCCGGCAGCGCCGCCAGGAGGCCGAGCATCGCAAGCCACGCGATCGGGTAGAACAGGGCCAGGAAGCCGGCGATGACGAACGGTGCCAGCACGAACACCGTGAACAGGATGCGCGTCCACCGACGACCGATCAGCACCGTGAGAGTGCGCTTCTTGGCCGCACGGTCCTGGTCGATGTCGCGCAGGTTGTTGGCCAGCAGGACGGCGCACGCGAGAAGTCCCGCGCCGACGCCGCCGAACCACGCCTCCTGCGGCACAGTCAGCACCTGCACGTAGGTCGTTCCGACGGTCGCGACGAGCCCGAAGAACACGAACACGAACAGTTCGCCCAGACCGTAGTACCCGTACGGGCGCTTGCCCCCGGTGTAGAACCACGCGGCGATGATGCACACCGCGCCGATCAGCAGCAGCCACCACTGCTGGCTGCGGATCACCAGCGCGAGCCCGGCGACGGCCGCGACGGCGAAGAACACCATCGCGGCGATCAGGACCGCTCTGGGCGATGCCTTGCCGGATGCCGTCAGGCGAGCGGGGCCGACCCGGTGCTCATCGGTGCCGCGGATGCCGTCGCTGTAGTCGTTCGCGAAGTTCACCGCGATCTGCAGGCTCACCGAGACGGCCAGGCACAGCAGCGCCAGCACCCAATGGAACAGTCCGTCCACGAGGATGGCGGCGCCCGTTCCGATCAGGACCGGACTGATCGCCAGCGGCAGCGTGCGCAGGCGGGCGCCTCCGATCCAGTCGCCGAGGCTCGCCTTCTGGACCCGGCGCGGGTCGCCCTCCTGGTGCACCTTCTGCGGATTGCCGCGCGAGGGATGCGTGCGAGTGCGGGGACGCTTGCGCTTCTTACTGGGGGTGCCTGCCACGAGGTGCCATCCTACGGCCTGTGCAGTGCCACAACCGCGGCCCGGATCGCCTCACGGTCGGGCTTGCCGCTCGGGAGCGTCGCGATCTCGTCGACCAGCACAAGGCGATTCGGGCGGGCGTGCGCTCCGATCTCCTCCGTGACGGCCGCGCGCGCCTCCTCGAGCTGCACCGACTCGCTGCGCCGAAGCGCCTCACCGCGCGGAACCACCGCGACCGAGGCTTCGCCCCACCGCGCGTCGGGGACGCCGACCACCACCGCGGATTCCAGTCCGGGGATCGATCGCACCACCCGCTCGACCCGGTCCAGCGACACATTGATCCCGCCGGTCACGATGACGTTGTCGATACGTCCCCGTACGCGAAGCAGATCGTCCTCGAGGATCCCGGCATCCCCGGTGCGGTACCACCGCGTTCCGTCCGGGTCGCGCGGAAAGGCGAGGTCCGTGGCTCCCGGGTCGCCCAGATACCCGTCGGCCAGAGTCGGCCCGGCGACCTGGATCTCGCCCTCGACGATCCGCACCGAGACGCCGCGCAGCGGACGGCCGTCGTAGACGCAGCCTCCGCTGGTCTCGGTCGCGCCGTACGTGCGCACCACCCGCACGCCGGCATCCAGTGCCCGCTCGAGCGTCGCAGGGGCGACCGCCTGGCCGCCCACCAGGATCTGCTCGAACGAGCGCAGCCCGCGCAGGACGGACTCGTCGGATGCCGCGGCATCCAGCAGCGTGGTCAGCTGCGCCGGCACCAGCGACGTGTACGTCGGTATGCGGGTTCCTCGGTCGGTCGAGAGCATCATCAGCGCGGCCGCGGTGAACGCCCGCGGGGTGAAGCCGCCGGTGAGCCAGGCCGGCTCGCGGTCGGCGACGATCGAGCGGACGAGCACCTGCAGCCCCGCCACGTAGCTCGGGGGCAGCGCAAGCAGCCAGGCGCCGTCACCGATCCGATCCGCCGTGGCCAGCGCGCCCGCCGTCAACGCGTCGCGCGTCAGCACCACGCTCTTGGGCACCCCCGTGGAGCCGGAGGTCGTCACCACCACGGCGGTGCCGGCCGGCACCTCCGTCGGCGCATCCCGCACCATGCCCAGGCCGAGCGCGGGTCCTGCGCCATGCAGTGCGGATCGAAGGCTGCGCAGAATCTCGCGCGGGTCGTCGCCCACGACTGGTTCGAGTCTCACGTCGTCACCACATCTCCACTCGCCGTGCGGCCCACGGCAACCATCCGTGCCGACCTCGGGCGGTCGGCGCCGCTGTGCGACGGGGACCGCTGCGGGTCAGTAGTGCCAGGGGTACGGCGACCAGTCGGGGTCGCGCTTCTCGAGGAACGAGTCGCGGCCCTCGACGGCCTCGTCGGTGCCGTAGGCCAGACGTGTGGCCTCGCCCGCGAACACCTGCTGCCCGACCATACCGTCATCGACCGCGTTGAACGCGAACTTCAGCATGCGGATGGCGGTGGGCGATTTGGTCAGGATCGTCCGGGCCATTCCGATCGCCTCGCGCTCGAGGTCGGCGTGCGGGACGACGCGGTTCACGGCGCCCATCTCGTACGCGCGCTGCGCGGAGTACTCCTCGGCGAGGAAGAACACCTCGCGCGCGAGTTTCTGGCCGATCTGACGTGCGAAGTACGCCGAGCCGTAGCCGGCGTCGAAGGACCCGACATCCGCATCCGTCTGCTTGAACCGGCCGTGCTCGGCGCTGGCGATCGTGAGGTCGCAGACCACGTGCAGGGAGTGCCCGCCACCGGCCGCCCAGCCCGGGACCACGGCGATGACCACCTTCGGCATGAAGCGGATCAGCCGCTGCACCTCGAGGATGTGGAGGCGGCCGGTGGATGCGGCACTCTGGCCCGTGGTGTCGCCGGCGTACTCATAGCCCGCGCGCCCGCGGATGCGCTGGTCTCCGCCCGAGCAGAACGCCCACCCGCCGTCCTTCGGGCTCGGGCCGTTGCCGGTGAGCAGGACCACGCCGATGCGGGAATCCTGGCGCGCGGTGTCCAGCGCCCGGTACAGCTCGTCGACCGTGTGCGGGCGGAAGGCGTTGCGCACGTCGGGACGGTCGAACGCGATCCGCGCGATACGGCCATCCGGCGACACGTGTGCGGTGATGTCCGTGTACGCATCCGCGCCCGGGGCAGGGACCCACAGGGCAGGGTCGAACAGCTCCGAGACGGTCACGGGCGACCGCCGTTCTTGGCGTCGCGCCAGTCCAGCCAGCGCTGCACCAGCGCGAAGTCCCAGTCCGGTCCCTGGAACCCGAGCGTGAACAGGCGGGTGCCCGCGGCGAACAGCTGATCGGCGACATCCTCGTCGCGAGCATGCAGTTCGTTGGAGACGATCAGTCCGGAGGTGTCGTGACCGTCGCGCTCGCCCCAGTTCTCGATGACGCGGACTTTGTGGGCGATCTCCTCCGGGGCGACGAAGCTGTGCCAGATATCGGCGTGCTTGGCCACGATGCGCAGCGTCTTCTGCTCGCCCTTGCCGCCGACCATGACGGGGATCTGCCGCGTGGGCGGCGGGTTCAGCCGCGGCCAGCGCGCGGCGATCCGGTCCAGACCGTTCGCGAGGTCGTTCAGCCGCGTGCCGGGGGTGCCGAACTCGTGGCCGTATTCGTCGTAGTCGCGCTCGAACCAGCCGGCCCCGGTGCCGAGGATGAACCGGCCCGTCCCGCCCTTGGCACTGATGTGGTCGATCGTGCGGGCCATATCGGCCTGCAGATCGGCGTTGCGATAGCTGTTGCAGTTGACCAGGGCGCCGAACTCGACACGCTCGGTCTGCTCCGCCCAGGCCGCCAGCATGGTCCACGACTCGAAGTGCATGCCGTCGGGCTCCCCGGTCAGCGGGAAGAAGTGATCCCAGTTGAACAGGATGTCCACGCCCATGTCCTCGAGGCGGCTGGCCGCGTCGCGGAAGGCGCCGTACGGGGAATGCTGGGGCTTGAGCTGCACGCCGAAGCGGACGGGAGTGTCGAGGTTGGGCATGCGGATAGCCTAAAGCGGCACGGAGACCGACGGCTCCGCGAGGGCGTCGTCGACGCCCTCGCGGGCGCTCAGCGTCGCAGCACCCGACGAAAGGCGTCGAACGTGCTCCATGCGGCGATCGCGACAGTTGCAGCCAGGATGCACACCACGATCACGACTCGGGCGTCGCGGTCGATATCGAGGTACTCGACGAACGCGGGGTCGAAGAGAAGCCCGGTCACCGCCAGCCAGACGATGGGCACGGCCCAGCCGAGAGCGATCAGGGCTGTCGCGATCGCGCTGCCCATCCCCCACCGACCGGTCGCTCTCGCCCGGATCACGACGAAGGCTCCAGCCAGGATCAGCACCACCCCGACGATCAGACTCCACGGCCACAGCGCCGGATTCAGCACGGACATCGGCCCGGCCTCCGGGACCGCCCAGGACGCCGTGACGAACACGAGGCCCGCGATCGCGAACAGGACGGAGACCCCCAGAACGATCTTCTCTACACGGCCCGCGGGCATGCCCTCGTTCGGGTCCCGGGACGGCAGGTGGTCAACCGTCCACGCGCCCACCGGCTCGCCGGCACGGTCGAGCGCCGCATAGACGATGGTCATGCCGGTGAAGATCACCGCCCCGGCCGCGATCGTGACGCCGATCGTCGGACCGACGATCCCCCACAGCGGTCGGTCTTCCAGGATCATGGCGAGCGCAACGCCGAAGGCGACGAACGGCAGCGTCCACCAGAGCACGATCCGCAGGACCCGCCGCCAGGTGGGATACCAGCGGGGGCCGATGAGGTGAAGCGGCCGGTCGGCGTACCCGGCCGCCAGCACAGCCGGATCGCCCATCCCGCTCAGTACGGCGAGCTCCGCCGCGGCCGGTGTGTCGCCGCTTCCGACGCGGCCATCGATCTGGTCCTGGATCGAACCGCGCAGCTCCGCCGCGTGGTCGGCGCGTTCCCGCGGAGGCAGCGATCTCGTCGCTGCCTCGACGTAGCGGCCGATGTAGTCCTGCCGGGTGATCGGTTCCATTTTCCCTGTCCTTCGTGTCTGCCGGCGCGCTCAGCGCGCGCGGCGCGCCTTGAGGAAGGCGTCGATGGTGTCCCACACCGCGATCAGGACGATCCCGAATCCGATCAGCGCGGTCACGACCGTCTCGGCGGTCTGCGCCGCGTCGGACGGCATGAGCTGTGCGAAGAACTCGGGGTTGACCAGCTCCCCGAGCAGCAGCAGCCACAGGGCGGGGATCGCGATCGCGACGTTGAGTGCGGCGTTGACGGTGGCGGTCGCCCTCGTCCACCTGCCCCGCGCGTAGACGAAGATCGCCAGCAGAGCCTCGAGCACGATGAGCGCGAACAGTGCGGTGATCCACCAGGGCCACAGGCTGGGCGCGAGGAACGGCATCCATTCGCCCGCCGCAGCGAAGTACGCGAAACCGACGAAGTGATCCCACACCACCGCACCGGCGGCAAGAGCGAGGAACACCAGCGACCCGATCAGGTCGCCGAGCTTGGCGCCGTTCTCCTTCAGCTCGGGGAGGTCATCGACGGACCACGTGCCGACGAGTCCGGCGCCCCGGTCAGGGGTGCTCCGTTCGACGATGAAGAAGATCAGCGTCGTCCAGAAGCCGATGTGCACGATGACGGACAGCGCGACCGAGACGACCGCGCCGATCCCCTCACCCACCTGCGCCCCGGAGAAGACCTGGCCGAGGCCGACGCCGAAGGCGGCGCACGCCGGGACGATCGCCCAGAGCAGTTTGGTCAGGCGCCACCACGTCAGGTAGTAGCGCGGTCCGATCAGCCACAGCGGGCGGTCGGTGTAACCGGCGGCGAGCGTGTCGGGGTCGCCGAGCTCGGTGAGCACGGCGCGCTCGGCGGCGTCCAGCGCCGCGCCGTCGGCGACGCGCGCCTCGATCTGGTCGTCGATGGATGCCCGCAGCTCGGCGGCCAGGTCGGCGCGCTGACTCTCAGGCACGGTGCGCATCGCGGTCGCGACGTACCGATCGGCGAGGGTGGCGGTGATGGTCATGTCAGTCCTCCTGGAAGGGTGTCGATCGCTGCCGCGATCGCACGGAACTCGTCGGTCAGAGCGTCGGCCAGGCGAGTGCCCGCGGCGCTGGTGCGGTAGAACTTGCGGGGCCGGGCCTCGTCGGTGTTCCACTCGCTCGTGAGGTGGCCCTGCTTCTCCAGCCGGCGCAGCAGGGGATACAGCGTGTTGGCGTCCGTCTCGAACCCGCGAGCGCTGAGCTCCTCCAGCAACCCGTATCCGTAGCCGGGCGTCTGCAGGAGCCGCAGGCACGCCAGGACCGCAGTGCCGCGCCGCAGCTCCTGCAGGTGGGTGTCAAGTGCTTCCGTCTCGCTCATGAATCACACTGTACTGTGTGACACACACTGTAGTCAATGGCACATCGCAGTGTCCGGAATTGCTTATTCGGGGAGTCGGACGGCGCGGGCGTGACCGGCACCCGCACCGACGCCCCGCCGACGCACAGCGGAGGCAGGCATGTGCGAGGGAGCATGATGGAGTCGTGAGCACCGACGCCGCCGCATCCTTCCCCTCCCTTGCCGATCTGCTCGACTCGATGCGCGTGGTCGCCCTCCCCCTGGCCACGCGGTTCCGGGGCATCGACATCCGTGAGGCGGCGCTGATCCACGGCCCCGCGGGATGGACCGAGTTCTCGCCCTTCCTCGAGTACGACGACGCGGAGGCGTCCGTCTGGCTCGCCGGCGCCATCGACTTCGGCTGGTCGGCCCTGCCGGCACAGCATCGGGATGTCGTGCCGGTCAACGCCACCGTTCCCGCAGTCGATGCGGCATCCGTGGCCGCGGTGCTGGCGCGGTTCGACGGATGCCGCACCGCGAAGGTCAAGGTCGCCGAAGCCGGCCAGCGGCTCGCAGATGACGTCGCGCGGGTGCGGGCCGTCCGCGCCGTGATGGGTCCGGAAGGCCGCATTCGCGTGGATGCCAACGGCGCCTGGAACCTCGACGAAGCCGAGCACGCCTTCCACGCGCTCACCGAGTTCGACCTGGAGTACGTCGAGCAGCCGTGCGCGACGATCGACGACCTCGCCGAACTGCGCCGGCGGGTGAAGTATCTCGGCATCCCGATCGCCGCCGACGAGAGCGTCCGCAAGGCCGCCGATCCGATCGCCGTTGCCCGCGCCGGGGCGGCCGACATCATCGTGGTGAAGGCGCAGCCCCTCGGGGGTGTGCGCCGCGCCCTGGAGATCGTGGCCGAGGCGGGGCTGCCCGCCGTCGTCTCCAGCGCCCTGGAGACCTCCGTCGGACTGGCGATGGGAGTCGCGCTGGCCGCCGCCCTTCCCCAGCTGGACTACGACTGCGGCCTGGGCACGGCCGCACTGCTGACGGCGGATTCCGCCTCGCCGGCGCTCCTCCCGCGCGACGGCGCACTGCCGGTGGGTCGGGTCGCCGCCGATGCGGCGCAGCTGGACCGGTACGCGGCATCCGAAGATCGCCTGGAGTGGTGGCGTGCGCGCATCGCGCGGTGCCATTCGGAACTGGTCCGCGCGAGCGACCGCGCGAACGCCTGACCGGCGATCCGGCTCAGTCGGTCGGCGGCTCGATGACCAGCTGAGCCACCCGCGCGATCTCTTCGCTGGTGCGCCGGCACACCGCGGCGTAATCGAGACCGGCCATCGTGGCGCGCACGGACTCGCTCTCCCACACCGTGAGCATGAGCCGCGCGACCTGGTCGGCGGGCATGCGGAAGCTGAGCGTCTTGGCCTGGGCGATGTCGGTGATGATCTGCGCGACGCTCGCGCGCATCTCGGCCTCCTGCGCCAGATAGGCGGCACCCAGCTGCGGGTCGCGCAGCGCGTGGATGCGGATCTCGCTCATGAGCAGGATGGCGAGGCGGTCATCGCCGGAGACATCGAGCACCTGCTGCACCAGCGACAGTGCGTCGGTGGCGACGTCGTGCAGCTGTCCGCCGCGCTCGAGCTGGGCCACCCGGTCCCGGACACCGGCGACACGGGCCAGCGCGACGCGGCTTGTCAGTTCCAGGAACAGCTCATCCTTGGACTCGAAGTTCGAGTAGAAGGCGCCGCGCGTGAAGCCGGCGCGCTCGCAGATGGCCTCGACGGATGCCGCGTCCAGACCCTCTTCGGCGAACACCTGGGCGGCCGCATCCAGCAGCTTCTGCACGGTGGTTTCGCGTCGGCGCGACGTCACGGTGACGGTGTCGGTCATCCACTCTCCTCGGGCTCGCTGGTCACCACTCAAAATACACACGCAGCACTCAGGTTGAGGGCGGCTGCGGGACTTACGATACACTCATGTATCCGATACAGCGCTGTATCCAACCTGTCTGATTCCTGGTAGCCCCGGAGGCGCTGTGTCCACTCTTCTGTATGCCCTCGGCCGTTGGTCATACCGGCACCCGTGGCGGGTGCTGGTCGGCTGGATACTGCTGCTGGCCATCGCCGGGGCCGGTGCGCTGACGCTCGGTCAGGGCACCAGCAACACCTTCTCCATCCCGGGCACCGAGTCCCAGGCCGGCATCGAGCAGCTGAACCGGACCTTCCCCCAGGCCAGCGGCACCAGCGCCCAGATGATCGTCGTGGCCGCGGACGAAGCGCAGATCGGGGACGAGCCCTACGCCACCGCGATCACCGACACCGTGGCCGGACTGGAGGATCTGGACGGCATCCTCGCGGCGACCGATCCCTTCGACGAGATGGTCAACGGACTGGTCTCGGAGGACGGCGACGCCGCCATCGTGCGACTGCAGTTCGACGGGCAGGCCACCGACGTTCCCGCTGAGACCAAGACGGCGCTGCAGGATGTCGCGACCGAACTGCGGGAGGAGCTTCCCGCCGGGTCCGAGGTCGCCCTCGGTGGCGACCTGTTCGCGATCTCCGTACCCGGGGTCACGATCACCGAGGCGGTCGGCCTGCTGATCGCCCTCCTCGTTCTCATCGTCACTTTCCGCTCCTTCGTGGTCGCCGGGCTTCCGCTGCTGACCGCGATCATCGGGGTCGGCCTGTCTCTCGCCCTCCTCTTCCTCTCCACCGCGTTCGCAAGCATCACCTCGACCACCCCGTTGCTGGCGCTGATGCTCGGACTGGCGGTCGGCATCGACTACGCCCTGTTCATCGTCGCCCGGCATCAGGACCAGGTGCGTGACGGAATGGAACCGGAGGAGTCCGTGGCGCGCGCGACCGGCACCGCCGGATCTGCCGTCGTCTTCGCCGGCATCACCGTGCTGATCGCGCTGATCGGACTGTCCTTCGCCGGCATCCCGTTCCTGACCACGATGGGCATCGCCGCCGCCGTCGCCGTGGCGATCGCGGTGCTGGTTGCGCTCACCTTGACCCCGGCGATGCTGGCGTTCCTCAAGGGCCGCGTCGCCGGGCGAGCGAAGCGCCCGCGCACGAAGGCCGCGAAGGCGCCGCGACGCGGATTCGCGGAGCGCTGGGTGGGACTTGTGACCAAGCATCCGATCGTCACGACCGTCGCCGTCGTGCTCACTCTCGGAGTCATGGCGATCCCGGCGGCCAGCCTGGCGCTGGCCCTGCCCAACGCCGGGATGCTGCCGCAGCAGAACGAGGCGCGCCAGAGCTACGACATGGTGGCGGAGGAGTTCGGCCCGGGCTTCAACGGGCCCATCGTGCTGACCGGCACCATCGTGACCTCCACCGACCCCGTCGGGCTGATGAACGACCTCGGCGACGATGTCGCGAGCCTCCCCGGCGTCGAGGCGGTCGCACTGGCGACTCCGAACGAGAGCGCCGACACCGGCATCGTGCAGCTGATCCCCACCACCGCCCCCGACGACCCGGCCACGGCCGACCTGGTGCGGGAGCTGCGCGACCAGCACGACCGGTGGCTGGACGAGTTCGGCATCGACGTCACCGTGACCGGATTCACCGCTGTCGCCATCGACATCTCCGATCAGCTGGGCGCCGCGCTGATCCCCTTCGGCGTCTTCGTCGTGGGTCTCTCGCTCGTGCTGCTGACGATCGTGTTCCGTTCCATCGCCGTGCCGATCAAGGCGGCGCTGGGCTACCTGCTCTCGGTGGCGGCGGCGTTCGGCGTCGTGGCCGCGGTGTTCGAATGGGGCTGGCTGGCGGACGTGCTGCACGTGACCCGCACCGGGCCGATCATCAGCTTCATGCCGATCGTCCTGATGGGCGTGCTGTTCGGCCTCGCGATGGACTACGAGGTGTTCCTGGTCTCGCGGATGCGGGAGGACTACGTCCACGCGCGGCGCGCGGGTGCAACCCGAGCGGAGGCACGCGCCGTCGCGGTCGGAGCCGTCAGATCCGGCTTCACCTCGTCCGCACGCGTCGTCACCGCCGCCGCCCTGATCATGTTCGCGGTCTTCGTCGCGTTCGTCCCAGAAGGGGATGCCTCGCTCAAGCCGATCGCACTCGGGCTGGCCGCCGGCATCGTCATCGATGCGTTCCTGGTCCGCATGACGCTGACTCCGGCGGTGATGGCCCTGCTCGGCGATCGCGCATGGTGGCTGCCGAAGTGGCTCGAACGCGTGCTGCCCCACTTCGACATCGAAGGCGAGGCGGTCCAGCGCGAGCTCGAGCTGGCCGACTGGCCCGAGCCGGACTCGACGGCCGCAGTCGTCGCGGCGGACGTCTCGGTCAGTGCCGGCGATCTCCACCTCATCGACGGCGCCGGTCTCCGCGTCGAGAGGGGCGAGGCGCTCGTCGTGACCGCGAAGGACGCGCGGGGACCGCGCGCCCTGCTGCTCGCCCTGGCCGGCCGCGCCGGGCTCGAGGGACGCGCCCGCGTCGGCGGGCACCTGCTCCCGGGACGAGAGGCCTGGGTGCGGGCGCACGTGGGCGTCGCGCTCCTGGACGGTTCCGCGCAGCCGGTCCGCGACCTCCGCCGTGCCCTCGCCGGCGCACCGCGCATCGTGGTGATCGACGGCGTCGACGCCCTCACCCCGGCCGGCGTGCGCGATCAGGCCGCCGCGGTGCTGAGGGATGCCGCATCCGCCGCTCCGGAGATGGCCCTGATCGTCGCCTCCGCCTCCCCGGAGGCCGCCCGTGGGCTCCTCGCCGACGCCGGCTGGCCGGACGCACCGGTCCTCGACGTCACGGTGACCAGGCGCACCCACTCGGTGCACCCCACCGAATCGACTTCCACACGGCCGACGGCCGTTCCCACGACAGAGGTACACGCATGACCCTCCACATCGAACGGGCGCGCTCGCGCCGCCCCATCACCTGGCTGACGCTCATCGGTGTCCTGCTGCTGCCCGTGCTGATCGGCGGCATCCTCGTCGCGGCGCTGTACAACCCCGCCGAGCGGCTGGACAGCATGAGCGCAGCGATCGTGAACGAAGACGAACCCGTCACGATCGACGACCAGTACATTCCGCTCGGCCGCCAGCTGACCGCGGGCCTGGTCGAGGGATCCGACGAGATCGCGAGCAACCTGGACTGGACCATCTCCAACGCCGAGGATGCCGCCGCCGGTCTGGCCGACGGAACGTACCAGGCGGTTGTCACGATCCCGGAGAACTTCTCCGCCGCAGCCACCTCCACCGCCCCCGGCGGCACACCCGAGCAGGCGACCATCGAGGTCACCACGCCACCGGATTCCAAGGTCGTCGACGACGCCATCACCGCGCAGGTGACCTCGGCCGCGGCGTCCATCATGGGGCAGGAGCTCTCCCAGGTGTACCTGGAGAACGTGTTCCTGGGGTTCACCACGCTGGGCGATCAGCTCGGCGAAGCCGCCGACGGCGCCGCACAGCTGGCGGACGGTGCAGCGCAGGCGGCCTCCGGGGCAGCGCAGCTGCCCGCCGGGATCGGCCAGCTCGGCGACGGCGCATCGCAGCTGTCCTCCGGCGCGGGGACGCTGGCCGGCGGGCTGGACACCATCGGGTCGGGCACGGCGGCGTCGGCGAACGGGGCGAACCAGCTCGCGGCCGGCCTCGATGCCGCCGCCGCCCAGGTGAACAACCAGGAGCTGGTCCAAGCCGCCCAGGACGCCGCGACCTACGCCGGTACGGCCGCGTCGCAGACGGTCTCGGTCGCGCAGGGCGCCGGTGGGCTGGCACTCACGCTTCAGGGACTGGCCGACGAGTGCCTCGCCTCGGGTGCGTCGCAAGCGTTCTGCGACAGCCTCGGCGCCGCCGCCGGAACGGCCGGAGCCGTCGCGGGCGACGCCGGAGCGGCGGCCACCAGTGCCGGATACGCGAGCGGCTACGCGACCCCGACCGCCTCGGGAATCCAGCAGCTGACCTCGCAGACCAGCGCCGGGTTGAGCGAAGCCGCGGCTCAGACGCGCACTCTGGCTTCGGGCCTGGCCCAGCTCGCCGACGGCACCGTCCAGTCCGCCGAGGGCGCGCGCGGACTCCAGTCCGGCGCGACCCAGCTCGCCGGCGGCGCCACCCAGGCCGCCGACGGCGCGACCTCGCTCGCCGACGGCGTCGGCGAGCTCGCGACCGGGACGGCGACCCTCGCGGATGGCCTGGATCAGGCATCCGCCGCCGTTCCCTCCTACACCGATGCGGACGCCACCAGCCTGGCCACCGTGGTGTCCGATCCGGTGACCACCGACGGCGTCGGCTCGTCGCTGTTCGGCGCGTCGGCGGTGCCCCTGCTGTCCACGCTCGCGCTGTGGTTCGGCGGCCTCGGCACGTTCGTCGCCCTGCAGGCGGCCTCGCGCCGGGCGCTCACCTCGCGCGCCCCGTCGGCGCTCCTCGCCCTGCGCGGGCTGGTGCCGGCCGCCGTGCTCGGCGCTGTGCAGGGACTGCTCGTGGCCGGCGTCGTCCAGCTCGCGGCATCCTACGACTGGGCCCAGTGGTCGATGTTCGCCGCGCTGTGCGTGGTCGCAGGAATCGCCTTCGCGGCCGTCAACCAGGCCCTCGTGGCCGTGTTCGGCGGCGCGGGACGATGGCTTGCCGCCCTGGTCGGCGTACTGGCCGTCGCGACCGGCGTGGTCTCGACCGTGCCCGGTGTGCTGTCCGAAATCGCGGCGCTGCTGCCCACCGCGCCCGCGTACAACGGGATGCTGTCCGCACTGACGGAGACCGCCGGCCTCGGCGCCGGCGTCGCGGGCCTCCTGATCTGGTCGCTGCTCGCGTTCATCGCGACGACCCTCGCTGTGGCGCGGCGACGCGTGGCCAACGCGCGGGACCTGCTCGCGGCATCCCCCGCCCCGGCGTAGCCGTCCTGTCGGCGGTGCTTCGCCCCGGGCGCCTTGCCGTCGCCTGCCACCGCTCCCCTGCCGCTCCCCTGTCACGATCTGCAGCGTCCCGCGGCGTGTCGTGACAGGCGAGCACGGTGGACCGCGCGCCCGGAACGGCCGGGCCTCCGGCAGCCGCTCGCCCGCCGCTCCCCTGTCACGATCTGCAGCGCCCCGCGGCGTGTCGTGACAGGCGAGGGCGCTGGACGGGGGCGCGGCGGGGACCGCGGATCGGAACGCAGGGATGCCGCGACCGCAGCCGCGGAAATGCCCGCGCGGGCTCAGCTCAGGCCGGAGTAGGCGTGCAGACCCTTGAAGAACATGTTCACGATGGTGAAGTTGAACATCACGGCGGCGAAGCCGATGATCGACAGCCACGCCGAGCGCGATCCGCGCCAGCCGCGCGTGGCACGGGCGTGGATGTATCCGGCATAGAGCACCCAGATCACGAAGGTCCATACTTCCTTCGTGTCGAAGCCCCAGTACCGGCCCCACGCATCGTTGGCCCAGATGGAGCCGGCGATGAGCGTGAACGTCCAGAAGATGAAGCCGAGGATCGCGAAGCGGTACGCGATCGACTCGAGGGCGTCGCTGCCCGGCAGCGTGCCCAGGAACCGCGGTCCGGTCTTGGGCGCGGGGGCGCCGTCGGCCGCGGCATCCGCGATGGCGATCTTCCGCTCCCGGCGGGCCTGCATCAGCTGCAGCACCGAGAGCCCAAAAGCGAGCGCGAACAGAGCGGTCGCGAGCGAGGCGACGAACACGTGGATCACGAGCCAGACGCTCTTGAGCGGGTCCATGAGCGGCGAGATCTCGACGTAGAACGCCAGCGCCGCGCCGCCCAGCAGCAGCGCGACCATGCCGGTGATGAACGACCCGAGGAAGCGCAGGTCGTAGCGCAGCAGCGAGACGAGGTAGACCGCCACGATGAGCATGGTTCCGGTGAGGGCGAACTCGTACATGTTCGACCACGGAACTCGTCCGGCTGCGATGCCTCGCGTCACGTCGCCGGCGACGTGGAAGACCAGCCCGAGGACGGTCAGCGACGTGCCGATGCGGGCCCAGATCAGGCGCGGGCGCTGGCCGGGCCGCGCCGTGAACGCCCGCTCGGCGGCACGCTCCTGATCCCGCCTCCGGGCGCCGGCGTCCCTGCGCCGGGATTCGCCGACGGATGCCGCATCCGCTCCCACGGTGACAAGCTCTCGTTCACGCGTCGACGCGTCCTGCGCGTCGACCGCGCGCGCCCCGCGACTGGCCAGGTCGACCGCGTAGGCGATGAACGCGAACGCGTAGATCGCGATGGCGGTCCACACGAGCAGCACGGAGACCGTGTCGAGTGAGAGGGGGGTGCCAGGCATGGGGTTCAGTCTACGCGGGGAGAATCCGCGGATCCCCGGTCGCCCTCGTCCTCCGCAGCGCTGGTCTCGCGCTCGTCCGCCGCGCCGGCGGGCCGCCCGCGGACGGACCCCGGCTCCGTCACCGGAGCCGACACCTGTTCGCGCAGCAACGGGTCCAGCGAGGTGGTGTGCTTGAGGACGATCTGGTCCAGCGCGGTGGCGATGGTCGGGTCCTCGCCGCGCGCGAGCCCGGCGTACTCCAGGCGCAGCGTGTTCCCATCTGCGGTCGCCTTCACCCACACGCGGCGACGCGGGAGGAACAGGGCGGCAAGCAGCCCGAGCACGGCCAGCACGGCGAATCCGAGCACCCAGGCTGCCGCGGCATCCCGGTGGACCGACAGCGACACGAACCGCTTGACGGACTGGTCGTAGCCCTCAGCGCCGGCGGGAGATTCGTTCTCGAAGGTGATCGTGCCCAGGCCGTCCGGCAGCTCGGCGGTCTGTCCGGGCGCGAGTTCGATCGAGTCGACGTCCACGGCCCGCCCGGTGAGCTGCGTCATGCCGGTCGGATCGAGCGTGTACACCGATCGGGGCGTGCCGTCGTCGATGCCCAGATCTCCGGCGTAGACGTCCAGGGTGACGACCGGGTTGATCAGCGCCGGGTATGCAGAGGTGAACGCCCCGGTGGTCAGCGGCGCCTGCGTCGGGTAGAAGAACCCGACCAGCCCGAGCTGCTCCGGCATGCCGTCGGGCACCTTGATCACCCCGAGGGAGGTCATGTTCGTGTCCTGGGGAAGGAACGGCACCGACTCGGAGAACACCGTCGTGCCGGCAGAATCGCGGATCGTGATCGTCGGCGCGTATCCGTTGCCCATCAGGTACACGCGGTCGCCTTCGATCTCGAGCGGATGGTTCACACGCACCTCCGCCTGGACGGGCTCCTGTCCGGCGACCTGGGTCGTCAGATGCGCGATGAAATCGCCCGCCTGGCCGGCTGCCTGGGTGCCGGAGGGCTGGTAGGTGACGCTGAACTCGTCCAGTGCCATCGAGTACGGGGCGAGCTGCTCCTCGTCGACGAAGCGGCCGGGATTGAACGACGTGTAATCGAGCAGGGTGTTG
The DNA here is from genome assembly GCF_024623505.1 of Microbacterium sp. zg.B48. Classification (NCBI taxonomy): domain Bacteria; kingdom Bacillati; phylum Actinomycetota; class Actinomycetes; order Micrococcales; family Microbacteriaceae; genus Microbacterium; species Microbacterium sp. zg.B48. The sequence goes on along the minus strand of NZ_JANJFE010000017.1, from coordinate 85,295 downwards.
ACGAAGGTGCCGCCTTCCACGATGACGCCCTGCCCGGTGTAGGTGTAACCGCCGCCCACGCCGACGGCGATCAGGACGCCGATCAGCGCGGTGTGGAAGACCAGGTTCCCGGTCTCGCGCGCATACCCGCGCTCGGCCGATACCGACAGCGTCCCACCCGCGTCGTACCGTTCCACGCGGTATCCGCCGCTGCGCAGCTGCGCGGCCGCGACGTCCACAGCGGTCGCAGCGGCGGCCGACGTGTCGGCCCCGGGCGCGAGTTCCACCACGCGCGAGCGGTGGTCCGCCAGCCGCTCGAGGCGGGCGGGGGTCCGGGGCGGTCGCGCCCGCAGTGCCTTCCAGTGATGCCGCGTCCGCGGGATCACGCATCCGATCAGCGAGATGAACAGCAGGATGTAGATCGCCGAGAACCAGATCGACGAATACACGTCGAACAGCTGGAGGTTGTCCAGGATCGGCGCGAGATCCGGGTTGTCGGTGAAGTACTGCGTGACCCCGTTCGGATCCGCGCTGCGCTGCGGCACGATCGAGCCCGGCACGGCCGCGATCGCGAGCAGCAGCAGCAGGACCAAGGCGGTGCGCATGCTCGTCAGCTGACGCCATCCCCAGCGCAGCCAGCCGACCACGCCCAGGGCAGGCTGGGCGATATCGGTGGATGCCGCGACCGAGTCGGCGTGATCCGCGGGTCTCAGCGTGCCTTCGATCGGCGCGGACGCGCCGTCGGGCTCAGAGCGGGAGGGGGACATTGAGGAACACTCCCTGCAGTTGCGCCATGAGGGCCGTCCAGACGCCGGAGACCATCAGGATGCCGAGGACGACGAGCAGCACGCCGCCGACGAGATTCACGGTGCGGATGTGCCGGCGCAGGAAGCCGACCGAGCGCGTCGCCCACCCGAAGCCCAGCGTGAGGAGGATGAACGGGATGCCGAGGCCGAGCGAGTACGCCAGCCCGAGCAGCCCGGCCCGGACGGGGTCGCCGAAGTTCCAGGACATGGCCAGGATCGCACCGAGGGTGGGTCCGATGCAGGGCGCCCAGCCGATGCCGAGCGCGAGGCCCAGCAGCGGCGCCCCGATCAGGCCGACGTTGCCGCGCACCTGCGGCTTGAACGTGCGCTGGGCGAACCCGAAGAGGCCGATGAACACGAGGCCGAGAAGGACGATGATGACGCCCATGACGCGCGTGATCGGGTCGGCGTACTCGAGGAAGAAGCGCCCGACCGTTCCGCCCAGGATGTTGACGGCCATGAACACGACGGTGAACCCGGCGACGAACAGGAGCACCCCGACCAGCAGGCGCCCACGGCTGGGGGTCTCTGCCAGGGGCGCAGCATCGACAGGTGCGGCGCCCCTGCGCGGCGCAGCGGCGGCTGCTGCCGCCACCGGTTCCGGCCGCGGCGAGACGGCGCCGCCGATGAAGCCGAGGTAGCCGGGAACGAGTGGCAGCACGCAGGGCGAGAGGAAGGAGACGAGCCCGGCGAGCAGAGCGATCGGCAGAGCGATCCACAGTGCGCCGTCGGTGATGACGGCGCCGGGGTTCACGAGGACTCCGCGAGAGTGTCGCGCACGAGTGCGGTCAGGATAGAGGCGTCCGGAAGCTGGCCGATGATCCGCGCGGCGACGCGGCCGTCGGCGTCCAGGACCAGCGTCGTCGGTGTCGCCTGAATCGGCGTCTTCTCGGCGAACGCCAGCTTGATCGAGGGCGTCTGCGACGCGATCGCGCTCGGATAGGTCACGCCGTAGGTCTCGGCGAACGCGGCGGCCTGTTCCGCCGAGTCGATGGTGTTGATCCCCAGGAACTCGACGTCCTGATCCTGGAACTTCTCGTACGCCTCCTCCAGGTCGCCGGCCTCGGCGCGGCACGGACCGCATGCGGCGTACCAGAAGTTCACCACCAGCACCCCGCCGAGATAGTCCGCGCTGGTCACGGAGCCTCCGGTGTCGGTGGTCGCCTCGAACACCACCGGTTCGGTGCGCTCGTCGGCCGCGATCTCCACGACGCGGAAATCACCCGCGATGTAGCCCTTGTTATCGCCTGCCCGATACTGCTCGGCCAGGGGGTCGTTCGCGCACGCCGCAAGCGAGAGGGCCAGTGTCGCGGTGACCAGCGCGGCGGTGGCGCGACGGACGGCGAGGGTGCGACGGCGCCTCATCACACCGCCCCCACGTCGACGGCGCCGGCGGTCGATGCCGGCTCGGCGTAGTCGACTTCACGCCAGACGTCACCCACGAGTTCGAAGCTGGTCACGCTGGAGAGCGCGCACCGCCGCCGGCGGGGGTCGTGCCGGGTCGGCAGTCCCGCCACGGCGAGGTGGGTCACCCAGATCGGAAGCTGGTGACTGACGATGACGACATCGCCGGACTCGATGTCGTGCCAGGCATCCTTCATGGCCTCCTGCACGCGCGCCACGACCTGTACGTACGGTTCGCCCCAGCTGGGGATCTCGGGCCGGGCGAGGTAGCGCCAGCTCGCCGGGTTGGCCAGTGCCCTGCTCATCCGCTTGCCCTCGAACACGTTGGTCGGCTCGATGACGCGCTCGTCGATCAGGGGGTCGATTCCGAGCAGCTCGGTGAACGGCTCCGCGGATTCGCGCGTGCGCTGCAGCGGCGACGCGATCAGGGCGCGGATGGGGCGCTCCAGCGCCTGAACGTATTCGGCCGCCTGGCGTGCCATCCTCCGCCCGTCAGCGCTCAGCCCGAAGCCGGGAAGCCGCCCGTACAGCACGCGGCGAGGGTTGTGGACCTCTCCGTGGCGGACGAGATGAAGACGGTCGGCGGGCACGGATCCAGTCTACGTGGACGCCGTTGTGTGCTCGCTGAGGCGACCTTTTCCGCGCGCACGCGGGCGCGTTTCGGGCGCTTCCGCGCGCACGCGGGCGCGTTTCAGGGAACGCCGGCGGACGCCATCGCCGCGCCGACGAACCACGATGCGATCGTCAACGGCGCCGCCAGCAACGGCACCCAGAAGGCGAGGCGTCGCTTCACGAGCAGAACGATCGCGACCACAGCTGCGATGAGAAGGACGATCCAGGGCAGGCCGACCGCGGCCAGGACCCCGAGCCCGATCAGGTCGGTGTCGCACTGCGCCGTGCCGCCGCAGGGGTCCGAGGCCATGGCCAGGAACAGCCCGAAGTAGGAGGTGATCAGCGTCAGTATCCCGAGACACACGAGCAGGATGAGCGTGACGACGATGTCCCATACGATCGCGGGTCGCCGCGGTGCCGACGCGACCCCGGACATCTGCGCACCGGGGGATGCACCGGCGGGAGGCTGACCAGAGGACGCTGCGACGGGCGGCGGAGGTGGAGGCGTGGTCACGCGCTCAGCATAGGAGCCGACGCGGCCGGGACGCGCTGAGCGATCTGAATCATCCGCTTGCGACGCCTGATGGGCCTCGAGCGCGCCCGGCCGGACGCGGCGGCGCAGTATGACCGGTAACGGCTCAACGTAGACTGTCCCCCCGTGAGTGAACGCGTTCTCGTCAAGCAGCTGCAGGCCCGATCCGATGGACCCGTCTCGGTGTCCGGATGGGTCGAAACCGTCCGCGATCAGAAGAAGGTGCAGTTCGTCATCCTTCGCGACGAGACCGGCGCCGTGCAGCTGGTCAACCCGGCGACCCGGTTCGACCCGGACGCGGCCGAACCGCAGAACCCCGAGGCGCTCGCGCTGACGGAGACCATCTCTGCCTTGACCACCGGCACCTTCCTCACCGCGCACGGCGAGCTCAAGCACGACGAGCGCGTCAAGCTCGGCGGCGTCGAGATCAAGCTCAGCGGACTGGAGGTCGCCGCCGCGGCTCTCCCGGAGACCCCCATCGCCGCCGACAGCGCACAGGACAAGCGCATGGACTGGCGCTTCCTGGACCTGCGTCAGCGGCGCAACAACCTCATCTTCCGCGTGCAGACCACCCTCGAGCACGCGATGCGCACGTGGTGGATCGAACGCGACTTCATCGAGATCCACTCCCCCAAGCTGATGGCCTCCGCCTCGGAGTCCAACGCCGAGCTGTTCGCCCTGGAGTACTTCGGCGAGCAGACGGCCTACCTGGCGCAGAGCCCGCAGTTCTTCAAGCAGATGGCGCAGTCGGCCGGGTTCGGCAAGATCTTCGAGATCGGCGACGTCTACCGCGCGGATCCCTCCTTCACCTCGCGTCACGCGACGGAGTTCACCAGCATCGACGCCGAGATCTCGTGGATCGACTCGCACGAGGACGTCGCCCGCATGCAGGAGGAGCTCCTCGCCTTCGCGATCGGCGCGGTCCTGGACAAGCATGGCGCCGAGATCGAGGAGCTGTTCGGCGTCACGCCGACCGCCCCGACCCTCCCGTTCCCCCGGATTCCGCTCGCCGAGGCCCGCGAGATCGTGGCGGCCCGCGGGTACGACATCCCGCGCACCGACGGCGACCTGGACCCCGAGGGTGAGCGCCAGATCTCCGCGCACGTCAAGGAGACCTACGGGCATGACTTCGTGTTCATCACGGACTACCCGCACGAGATCCGCGCGTTCTACCACATGCGCGATGCCGAGACCGGTCTGACCAAGAGCTACGACCTGCTCTACAACGGCGTGGAGATCACCACCGGCGCCCAGCGCGAGCACCGCGTGGACATCCTCATCGAACAGGCCAAGCAGAAGGGCCTGGACCCCGAGCACCTCGAGTTCTACTTCGACTTCTTCCGCTACGGCGTACCGCCGCACGGAGGCTTCGGCATGGGCCTCGCGCGCGTGCTGATGCTGCTGCTGGGCGAGTCGTCGATCCGCGAGGTCACGTACCTGTTCCGCGGTCCCACGCGCCTCTCGCCGTAGCGGGGACTACGCGCCCACCGGGCGGCCGTACGGGACGTTCAGTGCTGTCCGCAGGCGGTCCGCTGACACGCGCCAGTGGGCATGGACTGCACCGTCGATGAGCACCACGGGGATCTTCTCCCACCAGAGCTCGTACAGGGCCGGATCGTCGGCGATGGAGAGCTCTTCGACGACGATCCGGTCCTCGGGCGCCTCGGAGACCACGACATCGACGATCTCGCGCGCCACAGCGCAGAGGTGGCACCCGGGTTTGCCGATCACGGTGACGGTGGTCATCGTCTCATCCTAAACAGCGGATGAGGGGTGCGGGCGCGTTCGCGCGGGGGCCTCAGCGCTCGAGCGGAAAGCCCGAGGCGACCCACTCGGCGGTGCCCCCGTCGACGTTCGTGGCGTCGTAGCCGCGGCCGGAGAGCGCCTCGACGACCCGTCCCGAACGCCCGCCGACCTGGCAGATCACGTGGAACGGCTCGGCAGGCAGCTGGTCCAGGTGCTCGCCCAGCGTCGACATCGGCAGGTTGACCGCCCCGGGCACATGACCGGCGGCGTACTCATCGGGCTCGCGCACGTCGATGAGCGGTGTGTCCGGCTGCTCGTGCAGCTCAGCGATGGTGATCGATTTCATGTCGGACCTCTCTGCACTCCGTTGCGTGCGGCTGAGAGGACCGCGCGCCGGATGCACGAAGCGCCCGTCCACCGGACAGGCGCTTGGTGTGGATGCCGCTACTTCTTGTTGCGGCGCTGGTGGCGAGTCTTGCGAAGCAGCTTGCGGTGCTTCTTCTTCGCCATGCGCTTGCGGCGCTTCTTGATGACTGAACCCACGGAGAACCTCACTAGATCAGGGTCTGGACGACCGACGCAGGCATGCGACAACCGCCCGGGAACGGGCAAGAATCTGAAAGCCTGTCGTCAGTCTATCAGGCGCTGCCCGCGCCCTTGAACTGCGGCCGGCTCCGGCTCAGCCGACGTCGGCGATCGGGCGCTGCAGCGCGTCGGTGACAGCCGACTCGGGGACACGGTAGCTGCGGCCGAAGCGCACCGCGGGAAGCTCGCCGGCATGGACCAGCCGATAGACGGTCATCTTCGACACCCGCATGATGTCGGCGACCTCCGCCACGGTCAGGAAGCGCACATCAGGCAACTCGGCCATGTTCTCCCCTTCCGATGGTCGTTCCCTCACTCTATGGGGTCGCTGCGACACGTGTAAACCCGTGTGACTGCTGGGAACGCCCGTCCCGGCTGCGGTGTCTTCCGGACCTCGACACGCACGGGTCTCGGTCAGCGGCCGGGAAGCTTCTTGAACGCGCTGGCGACGGCGTGCTTGGCGGATGCTGCGGCGCGGCCCACCACGTCGGCGGCGTGCGCCGCCGAGTCGGTGAGGGTCGACCCGCCGGCGAGTTCGGCCTCGGCATCCGCCGCTTCGTCCAGGAACGGGACCAGCCAGTCATCGATCTCATCCAGCGGCGCGGACGACAGGCTGTAGTAGCGGTGCTGTCCCTCCTCGCGGACGGATACCAGATGCGCTTCACGTAGGACCTTCAGGTGCTTGGACACCGTCGGCTGACTCACGCCGAGCTGCTGCACGATATGAGACACACTCGTCCCGCGCTCGCCGGCGGACGAACGATCGAGGAGGAGCTGCAGGATGTCGCGGCGGGTGCCGTCCGCGATCACGTCGAAGATGTCCGCCATGTGGATAGGTTAGTCGCGCACCCGCCGGAGTACCATGATGGACGTTCCGCCAGAGTGCCGCAGCAGGGAGGACGTGCATGTCCCAGGGCAGGCGCGTCAGCGGTCGCCGTCGGCGTCATCCGGCAGAAGAGGACCGCTCGCCCTTCGTCACGCGCAGCGGCCCGCGGCGGGTGTTCGACTACGTCCGCACGCGCACCACCTCTTCGCCCGCGCGTTTCGCGGTCATGGTGTTCGCGGCACTCATCCTGCTGTTCACCGCGCTGCTGTCTCTGCCCGCCGCCGCGGCGAACGGGCGGCGCACGCAGCTGGTCGATGCCCTGTTCACCGCCGTGTCGACGATCTGCGTCACCGGGCTGTCCACCGTCGACGTCGCGACGCACTACTCGGCGTTCGGAAAGGTCCTGATCTTCATCGGGGTCAACATCGGCGGCATGGGTGTGCTGACGCTGGCCTCCATCCTGGGACTGGTGATCTCCAAGCGGCTGGGGCTGCGCGCGAAGCTGATCGCGGCGAGCGACACCAACCCACTCCGTTCCCACGGCGGGCCGGTCAACGAAGGACAAACGGTCCGTCTGGGCGATGTCGGGCAGCTGCTGCGTACCGTCGCGCTGTCCACCCTCCTCATCGAGGCCGCACTGGCGGTGATGCTCTACCCGTCCCTGCTGCTGTCCGGCGTCGACCCGGTGGACGCGCTGTGGGAGGCGCCCTTCTACTCGGCCATGGCGTTCACCAACACGGGCTTCACCCCGAATCCCGGTGGACTGCAGCCGTTCGCGGACAACTACCTGATGCTGACCGTCCTGATGGTGGGCGTCTTCCTCGGCTCCATCGGCTTCCCGGTGATCTATACGCTGTGGCGGCACGTGTGGCACGTGCGCCGCTGGTCGCTGCACGCGAAGCTCACCCTCATCACGACGACGGTGCTGTTCTTCGCCGGCGCGGCAGCGTTCCTGATCCTCGAATACGGCAATCCCAAGACGTTCGGCGCCCTGGATGCCTGGGACACCACCTTCCAGGCGTTCTTCCTGTCCGCCATGACCCGATCCGGCGGGTTCGCGGTCGTGCCGATCGGTGATCTGCACGGGTCATCGCTGGTGGTCGGATCGATGCTGATGTTCGTCGGGGGCGGCTCGGCATCCACCGCGGGGGGCATCAAGGTCACCACCTTGGCCGTCCTGGCCCTGGCGGTCATCTCCGAGGCGAAGGGGCGCCAGTCCGTCGAGTCGTTCGGGCGCCGCATCCCCAGCGACGTCCAGCGCGTCGCGCTCTCCGTCGTCGCGTGGGGGGCGACCATCTGCGCGATCGCGACCATCACCATCGCGCAGATCAGTCAGGCGGACGTTGCGGACGTGCTCTTCGACGTGATCTCCGCCTTCGGCACCGTCGGCCTCTCGACCGGGCTCACCGCGGAGCTGTCCGACCCGGCCGTGTATGTGATGGCGGCGACGATCTTCATGGGCCGCATTGGTACAGTGACACTCGCCGCGGCCGTGGCCGCGACATCCCGTTCGCAGCTCTACTCGCTGCCAGTGGAAAGGCCGATCGTTGGTTGAGCGCATCAGGGGCGATGCCCCTGTCCTGGTGATCGGACTCGGGCGGTTCGGCGCGGCCTGCGCCGGCGAGCTGGACAGACTCGAGCGCGAGGTGCTCGCGATCGACGAGAGCCTCGACCTGGTGCAGAAGTGGTCCGAGCGGGTGACCCATACCGTCCAGGCAGATGCGCGCAACATCGACGCCCTGAAACAGGTGGGCGCGCAGGACTTCCAGGTGGCCGTGGTCGCGGTCGGCTCCTCGATCGAGGCATCCGTGCTGATCACGGCCAACCTCGTCGACCTGAAGGTCCCGCAGATCTGGGCCAAGGCGGTCACCCAGTCGCACGGGAAGATCCTGGCGCGCGTCGGCGCGAACCACGTCATCTACCCCGAGCGCGAGGCGGGCGAACGCGTCGCCCATCTCGTGAGCGGACGGATGCTGGATTTCATCCGCTTCGATGACGACTTCGCGATCGCCAAGATGTATCCCCCGAAGTTCATCCGCGGTGTCGGCCTGAATGAGTCCGGCGTGCGGACCAAGTACAACGTGACGGTGGTCGGCGTCAAGAGCCCGGGCAAGCCTTTCCGCTACGCGGAGGCGAACACGGTCGTCACCAACCACGACCTGATCATCGTGTCCGGCACCAACAGCGACATCGAGCGGTTCGCCTCCCTGGACCGCTGACTCCCGGCGAAGCGGCGCCTGGCCGCTTCGCCGACTCAGGCCTGCGCGGACCCAGCCGCGCACCCGCAACCCGGTGCTCCTCCTACGCGCCGGTCGCCAGCTCCCGTGCGCGGACGAGCGCGGCATCCGTCGCCGCGGCGAAGACCTCGTCCAGCCGCGCATCCTGCAGGACGGCGATCGCGCGTTCGGTGGTGCCCTTCGGGCTCGTCACGCGCCGTCGCAGCTCGGCCGGGTCCGCATCGGATGACTGCAGGAGTGCGGCGGCGCCGATGAAGGTCTGCTCAGCCATGAGTCGCGCATCCGCCGGCGGGAAGCCCTTGCCGATCGCCGCCTTCGTGAACTCCTCGACCAGCAGGAAGAAGTAGGCGGGACCGGATCCGGAGATCGTCGAGAGCGCGTCGATCTGCGACTCAGGCACCTCGATGACGGTCCCGACCGTCTCGAAAAGGGCACGAGTCACGGCGATGTCAGCAGCCGACGCAGTGGCTCCGGCGGCCAGGCCGGTCACGGCCTGGCGAACCAGCGCGGGCGTGTTGGGCATCGACCGCAGGACCGCGACCTCGCCTCCGAGGATCGATTCGAAGGTTGCGATCGGCACGCCCGCCGCGAGACTGACCACGATCGTGCCGCCCGCGAGATGTGGGGCGATCTCGCGCAGCAGATCCGGCACCATCGCGGGCTTGACCCCCACCAGGACGACACGGGCGGATGCCGCGGCCTCGGCGTTGGCCTGGGGTCGGTCCTCGAGGGCGACGCTGGTCACTGAGCCGATGGAGGCCAGCGCGTCGGCTTTCGCCCTCGTGCGATTGGTCACGGTCACGCCGCCGCCCGCCCGCCCGGAGGCCACCAGCCCCTGCAGGATCGCCCCGCCCATCGAGCCCGCGCCCAGGATCGCGATGGACGGGAGCACGGGAGCGTCGGAAGGCATGGCGAACATCCTACGACCGTCGCCTTTCATATCAATTGACTTATATAAGAATCGGCGCAATGATGTTCGCGTGCACGCACTCGACGTCCTGAGCGACCCGGTCCGCCGGCGGATCCTCGAACTCCTCGCCGACGGGGAGTTGAGCGCCGGCGAGGTCGGCGACGTCATCCAGCGCGACTTCGGCATCTCGCAGCCCGCCGTGTCGCAGCATCTGCGCGTACTCCGCGAAGCGGGGTTCACGACCGTGCGCGCGCACGGCACTCGCCGCCTCTATGCCGTCGATCCCGCCCCGCTGCAGGAAGCGGACGCGTGGTTCGGGCAGTTCCGGCGCTTCTGGCAGCCGCACCTGGATGCGCTCGGAACCGAACTCGCCCGGGAACGCCGGCGGCGACGCCGCTCCCGGCCGCAGGGCGAAGAGGCCACCACGGCTGACGGTGAATCGTCCCAGCAACCGACCCACGAGCCAGAGGAGAACTGACATGGTCGATGTGAACGCCCAGATCGATGCGGTGACGCGGACGGTCGCGGCCACGGAGGAGGACGGCGCGCCCACGCGCGTGCAGACCCTCGCGCAGGTGTACGCGTCCCCGATCGAGGACGTGTGGGACGCGGTCACGACCGACCGCATCGCGCGCTGGTTCCTTCCCGTCTCGGGCGAGCTGCGGGTGGGCGGGAGGTACCAGCTGCAGGGCAACGCCGGCGGTACCGTGCTCGACTGCTCGCCGCCGTCCGACGGCGCAGCCGGCTACCGGGTCACGTGGGAGTCCGGCGGCGGAACCTCCTGGGTGACGGTGGGCCTGCGGGCACTCGACGGCGGGTCGACGCGCCTCGAGCTGACCCACACTGCGCGCACCGACGATCTTCCCCCCGGCTTCTGGGACACATACGGACCGGGTGCGACCGGTGTCGGCTGGGACCACGGGCTGCTCGGGCTCGCGCTTTATCTCGGCGGAGGTCCCCGCATCGCCCCGGACGCGGCCGAGGAATGGATGCTCAGTGACGAGGGCACCCGCTTCGCGCGGGCGGCCGCGGATGCCTGGGCACGCGCGCAGGCGGAGGCGGGCGACGACGCCGACGCGGCGCAGCGCGCAGCCGATGCGACCTACCGGTTCTATACCGGCCAGACGCCCGAGGACGCGGCGGCGCACTGATCCATCGGGGACGGAGGTCCTCCACCCGAGGCAACCTGAGAGTGGATTCATATTGGCGGATGCCGGTCTATAGTCGAGGAATCGGGGCTCCGGCGCCCCGCATCGACAGCGAAGGACCCGACATGACCCTCTTGGACGGCATCACGGCTCGCATCATCGAGACGCCGCGGTTGAACGTCAACATCCTGGAGCGCTCGGGAGACGATCCCGCCACGCCGCCCGAGCGAACGGTGGTGTTCATCCACGGCAACGTGTCATCCGCCCTGTTCTGGCAGGAGACGATGCTCGACCTGCCCCTTGACCTGCGCGTGCTGGCGATCGACCTGCGTGGGTTCGGCGGAACCGAGCACGCGCCCGTGGACGCCACTCGCGGCGTACGCGATTTCAGCGACGACGTGGCGGCCACGCTCGAGGAACTGAGCATCCCGGCCGCGCATCTGGTGGGCTGGTCGATGGGCGGCGGGGTGGTGATGCAGTACGCGCTCGATCATCCGGCCCTCAGCCTGACGCTGCTCTCGCCGGTGTCGCCGTACGGCTTCGGCGGCACACGGCGCGACGGATCACGGCTGACCGAGGATGATGCCGGAACGGGCGGCGGGGCCGCGAACCCGGACTTCGTGCAGCGGCTGATCGATCGCGATCTGATCGCTGACGCGCCGACCTCACCGCGCAGCGTCTTCCGCTCGAGCTACGTGGCGTCGGGGTACGCCGGTGAGCACGAGGACCTGTGGGTCGAATCGATGCTCACGACATCGACGGCGACCGGCAACTACCCCGGTGATGGCGTGCCCAGCCCGAACTGGCCCGGCTTCGCGGCCGGCACCACGGGTGTGCTGAACACGATGGTGCCGAAATACTTCAACGTGTCCGCAATCGTGGAGCTCTCCGACAAACCGCCGGTGATGTGGGTCCGCGGCACGCTGGACCCGATCGTTTCGGACACCTCCTTCTACGACATGAACCATCTGGGCCAGCTGGGCGTGGTGCCCGGCTGGCCCGGCGCCGAGGTGGCCCCGCCGCAGGAGATGGTGTCGCAGACCCGCGACGTCCTGGACGCGTACGCGGCGGCCGGCGGCGAGGTCACCGAGCTCAGCCTGGAAGGGGTCGGGCACTCCGCTCACCTGGAGGCGCCCGCCGAGTTCCGACGCGCACTGCTCTCGGTGATCGGATATGTCGGGACTCCGGTCGACCCGGCGCCGCCGACGGAGACGATCATCCTCAAGTCCGAGGACTGAGTGGACTTACACTCGAACGCATGAGCGCGAGCGGCGGCGGCAAGGCGATCATTGCGGCATTCCTGGCGAACCTGGGCATCGCGCTCGCGAAGTTCGCGGCGTGGCTGATCTCGGGATCCGCGTCGATGCTGGCCGAGGCCATCCACTCCGTCGCGGACTCCGGCAATCAGCTGCTGCTGCTGCTGGGCGGCAGGCGCGCGCGACGCGCCGCCGACTCGGAGCACCCGTTCGGCTACGGTCGCGAGCGGTACGTCTACGCGTTCGTCGTCTCGATCATCCTGTTCTCGGTGGGCGGCCTGTTCTCCATCTACGAGGGCGTGGACAAGCTGACCCACCCGCACGAGATCACCAACTTCTGGATCCCGCTCAGCGTCCTGGCGATCGCCATCGTGCTGGAGTCCTTCTCACTGCGCACCGCGGTGCGGGAGAGCAACCTCGTGCGCGCGAAGGGACAGTCCTGGGTGGCGTTCATCCGGCATTCGAAGGCCCCCGAGCTGCCGGTGGTCCTGCTCGAGGACGTCGCCGCGCTGGCCGGACTGGTCTTCGCCATGTTCGGGGTCGGCATGTCGGCGATCACCGGCAACCCGCTCTTCGACGCGATCGGCACGCTCATGATCGGAACGCTGCTGATCCTCGTGGCGATCACGCTCGGGATCGAGACGAAGAGCCTGCTCGTGGGCGAGGGCGCGACCGACGCGGATCACGAGAAGATCGTCGCGGCCATCACCGCCGGGCCCGAAGTCGAGCGCCTCATCCACATCAAGACGCTCTACCTGGGTCCGGATGAACTTCTCGTGGCCGCCAAGCTCGCCTTCGCCGGCGACCGGCCGCTCGCCGATGTGGCGGCGGACATCGACCTCATCGAGACGCGGGTGCGGCAGGCGGTGCCGATCGCGCGGGCCATCTACCTCGAGCCGGACATCGTCCATGGCGGCGCGACCTCACCCCCCACCGAAGACGTCGTGATCCGGTCCGCGGACTGAGTCGACCTCCGTCGCTGCAAGACTGGACCGATGGAGTACTGCACCTTCAGCGAACCGCAGCAGGGATTCAGCTACGACGAACAGCTCGCGTTCGCCCTGGCCACCGAGCGGGCCGGCTTCGACGGCTTCTTCCGCTCCGATCACTACATGCGCATGGGACCCGGCGATCCGCTGCCCGGACCCACGGATGCCTGGACCACCCTGGCCGGCCTGGCGCGGGAGACCCGCCGGATCCGCCTCGGAACCCTGGTCTCCTCGGCCACCCACCGGGCGCCGGCGGTCCTGGCCATCCAGGTCGCGCAGGTCGACGACATGTCGGGCGGGCGCATCGAACTCGGCCTCGGCACCGGCTGGTTCGAGGCGGAGCATCGGGCGTACGGCATCCCTTTCCCGGCGAAGCGGTTCGGCATCCTGGAGGAACAGCTGGCGGTCGTGACGGGCCTGTGGTCCACCCCCGTCGGCGAGACGTTCGACTTCACCGGCGAGCACTACACGCTGAGCGGCGCACCGGCGTTGCCCAAGCCGCGGCAGCAGCGGGTGCCGATCATCATCGGCGGCGGCGGACCGCGCCGCACCCCTCAGCTCGCGGCGCGCTTCGCGACCGAGTTCAACATCGGCTTCCGGCCGGAGCCGGAGATCGCCGAGGCCTTCGCCCGCGTGCGTGCGGCGTGCGAGCGGATCGGCCGCGACCCCGGCACCCTGAAGCTCTCCGTCGCACTGTCCACGATCGCCGCACCCGACGAGCGGACCCTCAGCCGCCGGGCCGAAGCGACCGGGCGCAGCCTCGAGCAGTTCCGCGACGGCACGAACATCTGCGGCGACGCGGACGAGATCATCGCCAAGGTGGACCGGCTCGTTGCCCTCGGGGCTGAGCGGATCTACTTCCAGACCGTGGACATGCGCGACCTCGAGCAGACCGCCTACCTCGGCGAGGCGGTCCTGCCCGGCCTGCCGCGCTGACCCGCCCTGCGCGGGTCAGCGGCGCGCTGCGAAGAATCGACGCATCAGCTCCGACGCCTCCTCCTCGCGAACCCCGCCGATCACCTCTGCCCGATACGGCAGCCGACGGTCGCGCACCACGTCGTACTGGGAACCGGCGGCCCCGGCCTTCTCGTCCCACGCGCCGAACACGACCCGGGACACGCGCGCCTGAAGGAGCGCCCCCGCGCACATCAGACACGGCTCGAGGGTGACCACCAGGGTGCATCCCTCGAGGTTCCACGAGCCGATCGCCGCGGCCGCCTGACGCAACGCCACTACTTCGGCATGGGCCGTGGGGTCATGGGTCAACTCCCGCAGGTTGCGTCCCTGCCCGATCACCGCGCCCGCGGCATCCGAGACCAGCGCACCGACCGGGACGTCTCCCGCCTCGCCGGCCGCGACCGCCAGGACCAGCGCCTGCGCCATCAGCGCCGCGTCGCCGTCAGATGCCGAAAGTGCCACGCGCCCAGCGTAGGCCCGGCGCGGAGCGGGTGCGCGCGGCCCGCGGCGCCGACGCGAGTGCCATAGCCTTTCCGTATGCGCCTGCACGTCGCGGATCACCCGCTCATCACCCACAAGCTCACGGTCCTGCGGGACCAGGCCACTCCCTCGCCGGTGTTCCGCCAGCTCACCGAAGAACTCGTGACGCTCCTGGCCTACGAGGCGACTCGTCATGTCCGGGTGAGCCCGCACGAGATCCGCACGCCCGTCACCACGACGATGGGCGTCAAGATCAGTGAACCCCGCCCGCTCGTGGTTCCGATCCTGCGCGCCGGGCTGGGGATGCTGGACGGCATGGTGAAGCTGCTGCCCAGCGCCGAGGTCGGATTCCTCGGCATGGCGCGCAACGAGGAGACGCTGGAGCCGGCCACGTACGCCGAGCGTCTGCCCATGGATCTGAGCGACCGGCAGTGCTTCGTCCTGGACCCGATGCTCGCGACCGGTGGATCTCTCGGCGCCGCGATGCAGTTCCTGTTCCGGCGGGGCGCGCACGATATCACCGCGATCTGCCTGCTCGGCGCGCCGGAGGGCGTCGCCGCGATCGAGAAGCAGGTGGCAGGCCGGGATGTCACGCTCGTCCTCGGCGCCCTCGACGAGCGGCTCAACGAGAAGGGCTACATCGTCCCCGGGCTCGGAGACGCTGGAGACCGCCTCTACGGGACGGTCTGAGCCGTTCACGGCGACCGGGGACCGGGGACGCTCCCGCCGTCTCCGACGTCTGACGCGCGCCCGCGGAGGGTGGGACACAGCCGCTGCTGATTCTGCGAGCCGGCCGGGGTCGCCGGGATGGGGACGGCCGCGGCATCCACCCCTCGCCGAACGGATGCCGCGGCCCGCGCCTATGGTGGGACGCTCCGTCAGCGTACGGGGCGCATACAGCAGACCGTACGGGGTTGACACGGCGGTGCGCGCGGTCTACCGGGCTCCCGCGAGTGGGACTATTCGTCCATCATCGGATCGGCCGGCGGGCGGCGCCCGGTCTCCTGCTCCCAGAACTCCAGCTGCTGGGTCAGCGCCTTGGCCAATTCGAAGACCTGCTCGGGAGGGATGCGCACGCGGCTGACCACCCGCGCCGGCACGATCGTGCGGCGCTCGCCCGTCTCGTCGTCCACGATCTCGATCGGCGGCTTGGCGAGCGTGAGGAAGTCCATGATGAACACCGTGGAGGTGTGCCACACGTTCGCGAAGTCCGCATACGCCCCCGCGACGAGCTCGGGAGGCAGGTCGATCTCGAACTGGCGCTCGTCGGACATGGCCCTCTCCTCCGTCGTTTCGGCGAGTCTACGCGGGCGGCGTCTCCACGTCGGGCGAGCCTGATCGGGGCGCCCGGCTCACTCCGCGCCGACCAGCCGCGCGAATCCGCTCAGTCGCGCCACCCCGTCCGGGGTGTACGGCAGGTCGTCCAGAAGACCCGGCGAGGAGATGACGTACGCGGTGTGCATCGCGCGGGAGACGGCCACGTTGAGCCGGTTCCGCAGCAGCAGGAACTCCAGCCCGCGCGGAGCGTCACGGCCCGAGGAGGCTGCCAGCGACACGATGGCGACCGCGGCCTCCTGACCCTGGAAGCGGTCGACGGTGCCGACGGGGACGCGTGGGTAACCGGCATCCGCCAGCGCCTCTTCGACGGCGACCTGCTGCGCGTTGTATGGAGTCACCACGATGATGTCGCTCTCCTGCAGCGGACGCGGCTCCAGCACGGTGGACTCGCCCGCCTCGCCGATGAGGATGCCGGTCCACGCGCGCCCGACGAGGTCGCGGACGATCTCCACCACCGCCGCCGCCTCCTCGGGGGACTGCGTCGCGTTGCCGTGATGGCGCACCGACACGGGAATCACGCCGGCCTGGACTCCGGCCAGCTCTCGCATCGCGGTGGCGGGGTGCGCCGCCAGCTCGCCGCTGTACGACAGCCGCGAGACTGGTGCAGCCACCCGCGGGTGCATGCGCCAGGTGCGCGCGAGGAAGTATCCGTACTCCGCCGGGATGACGTCGGCGCCGTCGATGACCCACCCCAGCGCGGAGGTGTCGACCGGCTCGGGGTGGGTGCCCTGGCTGACCTGCGGCAGCTGCTGCGGGTCGCCGAGCAGCAGCAGTCGCGACGCGGCCAGCGAGACGGCGATCGTGGAGGCGAGGGAGAACTGACCAGCCTCGTCGATGACGAGGAGATCGAGGCTGCCGCGCGGGATGCGGCCTTCGTGGCTGAAGTCCCACGCCGTGCCGCCGATCACGAACCCGGTAGCGGCGTGCTCGGCCGCGAACGCGCCCCCGCCGTTCTTGGCGATCGGCGTGAAGGCCAGATCTGCCGCCGTCGGGTCCTTCGGCGCCTTGGCGACCAGCTCGCGCGGAACACCCGCGGCGACGACCCGGTCGAGCATGTTCTCGATGACGGCGTGGGACTGCGCCACGACCCCCACCTTGAACCCCCGTTCGCGCACCAGCCGCTCGATGACGTGCGATCCGACGAAGGTCTTCCCCGTGCCTGGGGGGCCCTGCACGGCCAGGTAGCTGTGGTCCAGGTCCACGAGGGTCCGCACGATCGCCTCGACGTCGTCGCCCGTGGAGACGGCCAGTGCGCCGCTCCTCGTCCGCGGCGGGAGGCGGCGCAGGATGTCGGTGGCGGGGTCGGCGGGCAGGTGCGGCGCAGCGGAAAGGACCGCATCCGCCCAGGCGTCGATCGCGACCTGCTGGTTGAGGGCGCGTGGCGGCGGGGACGGCGTGAGGGCGATCGGCAGCTCGGACCACGTGAGGCCGTCGACGGCGTTCTCCTCGACGATGGCGCCGTCGTCGAGGACCTCGATCACGGTGACGCGATGGTCGGCGTGGATCCAGCGCGGCGACGGCTCGAAGGCGAATGGCGCGGGAAGGTCGTACAGCGCGAACGGATTGGACCCTTGGCTGAGGCGCGTACCCGGGGCGAGCTCGCCGCGAAGCTCCAGAACCCGTCGATCCGTGCGCGCGCCCTCGGGACGGTGCCAGTCCTCGACGAGCCGGCAGCGGGTGGAATCGAGCACCACGACATCGCGGGTGTCCTCCCACAGCGACACCGGTTCGCGCAGGCGCAGGAAATGCGTCGCCCAGAACGTCTTCGCCTCGCGAGCGTAGTAGTCGATGCCGGCCGCACCCAGACGCAGAGCCATCGCCTCCGCGGAGGCCTCGGGGTGGTCGCGCGCGAGATCCACGAGGGCCAGCGCCCGCGGCGAGGGCTCGTACACGTTCTCGCCCGGCTCGGGGTTCGGTGACGGCCGCAGCCCCGCGGCGCGCGCGTGATCCACGAGCCAGTCCCGCAGGCGCCGCGTCGATACGCAGTCGTAGCGGTTGTAATCGGCGAGGTCGGCCAGGATCTGCTCCGCCTGGGCCTGCGCGCCGTCGTCGACCAGCGCGCGGGCTTCGACGTACTTGACGATCGAGTCGTCGCCCTTCTGCACATCGCTGGTGCGCACCTCGTCGCCCATGTACAGCGGTTCGAGCTTCTTGATCGAATAGGACCGCGAGCCGACGCGCAGCGCGCGCCGCACGATCGGGTACAGATCCACGAAGACGCCGTCCCGGAGCAACCGGTCCACATCCGCCTCGCGGACCCCGTGTCGCGCGGCCATGGTCAGCAGATGCGTCGGCTCGTAGGGGGCGTAGTGATAGATGTGCATGTCCGGATGCACGGCGCGGTGCAGGTTGACGATGTCCAGGAACCGCTCCAGGGCGGCGCGCTCTTCATCGAACGAGTGCGCCCACAGCGCGCTGTACTGCTCGCGGACGTCCACCCAGCCGAACAGGTAGTCGATCCCCCACACGGTGGCATCGCCCTCCGTGTACAGCGGGTCGCCCTCGAAGTCGAAGAAGAGGTCGCCCATGTCGGGGCGCGGCAGGGCGCCGAGGGCTTTCGGCGCGACCACCTCGTAGGGCGGCACCGCCGGCGCCTCATCGGGGGCGAGCGTCACGGCTTGGCCGGTTCCGGCCGGCGCACTCAGCTGCAGGCGGGCTTGGGTGCGGAGCATCGCGAACGTGTCGGGGTTCATGCGACTGGGTGGCGCCGTGGCCTCGACCAGCGCGTCGATGGTCGTGATGCCGCCCGTGCGCAGCCGGTCACGCTGCACCGGCCGCATGCCGGCGACCAGAAGCAGGTCGCGGGATGCGACGACCTCCGAGTCGCAGGTCGCGCACCGGCCGCACGCCACGACGCCCAGCTCGCCGCGCGGATCGCCCCACGCGATCGCCGGCCACTCCAGTCCGAGGTCCAGACGGCGGTCGGCGATCAGCGCCCGCAGCCGGGCACGGCGCAACGCGAATACCGGGAGCAGCTCGTCGGCGGCGTGCACGCTGGTGGTGCCGTCGCCGAGCAGCAGCTCCACACGGTCCGCCCGGGCCACGCCGAGCCGATCGAGCTGGTCGACGTATGCGGACAGCTGCATGAGAGCGGTGACCCGCGCGCGGCGGGCGAGCTTGCTGTCCTGGACGACCCACGCTCCGGGCCGGTTCGAATCCGACGCGCAGTCGCGCACCAGGAAGTCGGCGAAGCCGACGAACTCCTCGGTCGCGAACGCCGCCTGATAGATCACGTCGGCATCCGAGGCGAGCGCCGCCTCCGTCAGCGCGACCGCCTCCTGCAGCCCGGCCGAGTCGGACGAGAAGGTATCGGGGATCTCGATGACCCCCGCCCCGAACTGCGCACGGTACGCCGCCAGGACGCGCTGCTCGTGCTCGCCGCCGAGTCGGCCGGCCCGTTGCAGCGTGGCATCCTCCGGCTCTTCGACCGCGGCGATCCGGCCGATCCGGGAATCGATCCCGCGCAGCCACGCGAACTCGCATTCGGCAGCCGCCTTGAGGTCGCTGGCACTCCAGATCACGCGCGCCTCGGCCGGGATGTATCGCAATGGTTCCCCTTCGTCTCACCGATCGTACGGGCGGCCGCGGACAGTCGGCCCCGCCACCCCCGGCCACCCCGCCCCGGCCCCGGCCCCGGCCCCGGCATCCTCCCCGCCCTCTCGCCCGTGTCCCACTTCTGCAGCCACCGGCCGGCGTGTCGCATGCAGAAGTGGGACACGGATGCTGGGGGACAGGGGCTGGGGTGACCCGGGCGCGAGGGTGGGACCTGTCGCACGCGCCGCGAGGGGCTTGCTGACAGACTGGTGGGATGAGCCTCCCGTTCGAGAGCGCGTACCGTCACGGATTCGCCCGCATCGCGGCCTGCACCATTCCCGTCTCGATCGCCGACCCCGCCGCCAATGCGGACGCCGTCCTCGCCGGCGCACGCGAGTGCCACGCCGATGCGGTCGCCGTGGCCGTGTTCCCCGAGCTGTGCCTGAGCGGCTACGCCATCGACGACCTCGTCATGCAGGATGCCGTCCTCGACGCGGTCGAGACCGCGATCGCCCGGCTGGTGGACGAGTCCGAGGACCTCTTCCCGATGCTGGTCGTAGGCGCGCCGCTGCGCCATCGCAACCGGCTGTACAACTGCGCGGTCGTCATCCATCGCGGTGAGCTGCTCGGGGTCGCTCCCAAGTCGTACCTGCCGACCTACCGCGAGTTCTACGAGCGTCGGTGGTACGCCCCCGGCGACGACCAGCCGGGCCAGGACATCCGGGTCGGCGACCTGGAGGCCCCGTTCGGACCCGACCTGCTGTTCGAGGCGCTGGACGTGCCCGGTCTGGTGGTGCACGCAGAGGTGTGCGAAGACGTGTGGGTGCCGGTTCCGCCGTCCTCGTCGGCGGCCCTCGCGGGCGCCACCGTGCTGCTGAACCTCTCCAGCAGCCCGATCACGATCGCGCGCGCGGAGGACCGGAAGATCCTGTGCCAGTCGCAGTCACTGCGGTGCCTCGCCGCCTACGCCTACGCCGCGGCCGGCGCCGGCGAATCCACGAACGACCTGTCGTGGGACGGCCAGACCATGATCTACGAAGTGGGCACGCTGCTGTCCGAGACCGAGCGGTTCCCGGAGGGTCCGCGCCGTGCGGTCGCCGACGTGGATCTGGACCGTCTGCGTCAGGACCGGCTGCGGCAGGGGACCTTCGACGACAATCGCCGGGCAGAGCATGCGGATGCGATGTTCCGGACCGTGCACTTCCAGGTCGACCCCCCCGCCCGCGATATCGGGCTGCGGCGCGCGCTGGACCGATTCCCGTTCGTCCCGGACGACCCCGCACGTCTGGCCCAGGACTGCTACGAGGCCTTCAACATCCAGGTCTCGGGCCTGGTGCAGCGCATGCAGGCGATCGGCGGACCCAAGCCGGTCTTGGGCGTCAGCGGCGGTCTGGACTCGACGCACGCTCTGCTGGTCATCGCTCGGGCGATGGACCGCATGGGCAGACCGCGCAGCGACATCCTCACCTACACGATGCCGGGGTTCGCGACCTCCGAGCACACGAAGGCCAACGCGATCGCGCTGGCCGAATCGGTCGGCGCCTCGATCGAGACCATCGACATCCGCCAAGCCGCGACGGAGATGCTCCAGAAGATCGGCCACCCGTTCGCGCAGGGCGAGCCGGTGCACGACATCACCTTCGAGAACGTGCAGGCCGGACTGCGCACCGACTACCTGTTCCGGCTGGCGAACCAGAACGGCGGGATGGTCATCGGCACGTCCGACATGTCCGAACTCGCGCTGGGCTGGTCGACCTACGGCGTGGGAGACCAGATGAGCCACTACGCGGTCAACTCCGGGCTGCCCAAGACGCTGATCCAGCACGTCATCCGCTGGGTGATCTCGGACGACTCGACACCGCTGCACGCCGGGGCGACCGCGCTCAGCAGCCACGCCAAAGACGTGCTGCAGGCGGTTCTGGACACCGAGATCAGCCCCGAGCTCGTACCGGTCGGCCAGGACGGCAAGATGCAGTCCACGCAGGACCGCATCGGACCGTACGCTCTGCATGACTTCACGCTGTTCCACATCCTCCGCTTCGGCATGCGGCCCTCCAAGATCGCGTTCCTCGCCGAGCGCGCGTGGGCCGATCCGGCGAAGGGGGCATGGCCGCCGGGATTCCCGGACGAGGACCGCTACGCCTACGACCTCCCGGCCGTCACGGACTGGCTCCGAGTGTTCCTGCGGCGCTTCTTCGCGTTCGCGCAGTTCAAGCGCTCCGCCATCCCGAACGGCCCGAAAGTCTCGCCCGCAGGATCGCTGTCCCCCCGCGGGGACTGGCGTGCACCGTCGGACGGCAACGCCACCGCGTGGCTGGCGGAATTGGATGCCGCCCTCCCGCAGACCGCGCCCTAGCAGCGCCGTGACGGGGTCGGCGTCCGGGTCAACCCCCTGTGCCGCCCCTCCCGCGATGGGAGGATGACCGCATGGCCAGGCGCGCGACCGTCGTCGGCAGCGGTCCCAACGGGCTCTCCGCCGCCGTCGCCCTCGCCCGCGCCGGCTACCAGGTGCAGGTGCTGGAGGCGTCGGCCACGGCCGGCGGCGGCGTGCGCACCGCGGAACTGACGCTCCCCGGATTCCGCCACGATGTCGGCTCGGCGGTGCACCCCGCCGCGCTGACCTCGTCCTTCTTCCGCGCCTTCGGGCTGCGCGACAAGATCGCCTGGATCTCCCCCGATATCTCGTACGCGCACCCCCTCGGCGACGGCCGTGCAGCGATCGCGTGGCGCGACATCGAGCGCACCGCCGATGCTCTCGGCAGCGACGCGCAGCGGTGGCTGGCGGTTGTGCGTCCGCTCAGCTCCCACGTGTCCGACGTGGTGGATTTCACCGGTTCACAGCTGCTGCGGATGCCGCGGCATCCGGTCGTGACGGTGCGCTACGGGCTCCGCGCTCTCCAACTCAGCTCGCGGCTCGGGCGACGGACGTTCGCGACGCCGGAGGCCCAGGCGCTGATGTCCGGAGTGCTCGCGCACGCGAACACCCGCCTGCCGTCGTTCGGCTCGGCTGCATCGGGGCTGCTGCTGGCCGCGCACGCCCACGCCGGCGACGGCTGGGCGTATCCGCGCGGCGGTGCCCAGCAGATCGCCGATGCGCTGATCGCGGATCTGCGGCTGCACGGCGGCGAGATCGCCACCGGGGTGCACATCGCGTCCCTCGCCGACCTGGACTGGGGAGACCCTGCGGCCGGTGACCTGCTGCTGCTGGACACGTCGCCCCGGTTGCTGTTGACGCACCCCGATCTGCCGGCCGGCTATGCGCGTGCCGTCGCCCGCTACCGCTACGGCCCGGGCGCGGCCAAGGTCGACTTCGCGCTGGACGGACCCGTGCCGTGGCGGCATCCCGATGTCGCCCGCTCGCCCACCGTGCATGTCGGCGGCACCCGGGCGGAGGTCGAGGCGAGCGAGAACGCCGTCGCGCGCGGAAGGATCAGCGCGAGACCCTACGTCCTCGCGGTGCAGCCCTCGGTGCTCGACCCGACCCGCGCGCCGCTGGGCAAGCGGGTGCTGTGGGCGTACATCCACGTCCCGGCCGGGTCGGTGCAGGACCCGACCGATCTGGTGATCCGGCAGGTGGAGCGGTTCGCGCCGGGCTTCCGCGACCGTGTCCTGGCCTCGCATGCGATGACCGCAGCCGAACGTGCGACGTTCAATCCGGCCGACGTGGGCGGCGACATCCTGGGCGGCGCCTTCACCTTCGCCCAGGCGATCCGCCGGCCGGTCGTCTCGCCCACGCCGTGGCGGACGCCGCTGCGCGGCGTGTACCTGGCGTCGGCGGCGACGCCGCCCGGTCCGGGTGTCACCGGGATGCCCGGGTGGTATGCCGCCCGTCAGGCGCTGCGTGACACGCTCGGCCTGCGCCTGCACCCCTCGGACCTGCTCGGGCGGTGAGGCGGTGGACGGGTTCGCGGCAGTCGACTTCGAGTTCGCCCGTCAGGTGCTGCAGCGCGGCATCGCCGCGCTCTACCTGATCGCGTTCGTCTCCACCCTCAACCAGTTCCGGCCCCTGCTCGGCGAACGCGGTCTGCTGCCGGCGACCGCGCTGCTGGAGTGGGCGGCCTCGTCCGCGCGGGCACGGCGGCTGCTCGGCCCGACCGTGTTCCGGTGGGTGCGGTACACCGATCGCCGCCTGGTCGCCCTGTGCACCGGGGGCATCGTGCTCGCCGCGACGCTGGTCTGCGGCATCCCGCAGCTCGGCCCGCCCTGGGTGCCGATGCTGGCCTTCCTGCTGCTGTGGTTCGCGTACATGTCCATCACGAGCATCGGTCAGACGTTCTACTCCTTCGGCTGGGAGATGCTGCTTCTGGAGGCGGGCTTCCTCGCCGCGTTCCTCGGGTCCGACTCGCAGCCGCCCCCGACCGTCGTGGTGGTGCTGTTCTGGTGGCTTCTGTTCCGGCTCGAGTTCGGTGCCGGCATGATCAAGATCCGAGGCGGGCGGGAATGGCGCGATCTGACGGCGCTGACCTACCACCACGAGACCCAGCCGATGCCGGGACCGCTCAGCCGGCAGGCGCACCTCCTGCCGCGGTGGTTCCACGAGGTCGAGGTGGTCGGCAACCACTTCGCGCAGCTCGTCGTGCCGTGGTTCCTGTTCGCACCTGTCCTGGGACTCTGGGTCCCCGGCCCCGGCCCCGCTCTGGTCGGGGCCACGGCAGCGGGCATCGTGCTGGCGACCCAGCTGTGGCTGGTCGGGACGGGCAACTTCGCGTGGCTGAACTGGGCGGCGATCGTGATCGCCTTCTCGGCCGTCGGCGTCCCGGGGATCGGGGCGCCCTCCAGCCCGCCACGCGATGAGCCGCCGTGGCTGATCGACGCGCTCCCGCTCCCCTGGCTGATCGCCACGTCGCTGGTCGGCATCGCCTACGTCGTGCTGAGCTGGCCGGCGCTGCGCAACCTGTTCGCGCACCGGCAGCTGATGAACGCGAGCTTCAACCGCTGGCAGCTGGCGAACGCCTACGGCGCGTTCGGCACCGTGACGAAGGAGCGCATCGAGATCATCGTCGAGGGCACGATGGATGAGGACCCGGATGCCGCGACCTGGCGCGAGTACGCCTTCAAGGGCAAACCGGGCGATCTGCGCCGCATCCCGCGCCAGTTCGCCCCGTACCACCTGCGTCTGGACTGGCTGATGTGGTTCCTGCCTCTCGGCCGCTCGCTGGATGACTGGTTCACCGCGTTCCTGGTGCGGCTGCTGGAGGCGGACCGACCCACTCTGCGCCTGCTCGCCGCCGATCCCTTCGACGGACAGCAGCCGCGCTGGGTGCGCGCCGTGTCGTACCGGTACCGCTTCACGACTCGGGCCGAGTTCCGCGAGAGCCGCGCGCGGTGGCGGCGCGACCGCCGTCGCCCCGTGCTGGGCCCGGTCGGGCTCCGACGCTGACCCCCACCCCAACACCCAGCACCGCACGCGCTGCTCGCCTGTCACAACACGCCGGGCACCCGCGCAGAACGCGACAGGCGAGCCCCGAGGGAAGGGCCAGCGGCGGCCGAGGGGCTGCGGGCCTGGAAGGATAGACCGGTGAAACTCCTTGTCGCAGCACTCGAATCCGAACTCGTCGCCTTCCCACCCGTCCTTCCCGGATTCGACCGGCTCGTCACCGGACCCGGCAAGCTCCAGGCGACGTTCGCGCTCACCCGCGCGCTGGACGCGGCCCGGTACGAGCAGATCGTCGTCGTGGGCACCGCGGGGGCCGTCGACGAACGTCTGGACGCGGCCGTCTACGAGGTCGACGCGGCGATCCAGCACGACGTCACCGACATCGACGGGATCGTCGGTCAGCACGTCTCGCTGCCGGTGCGGGTCGAGCTCGTGCCCGTGCAGGCGGATGCGGGTGCGTCGCAGGCGGAGCACGCACGCGAGTTCGTCACCATCGCGACCGGCGACTCGTTCGTCGACGACTCCGCTGCGGTGGCCGGCATCCGGCTGCTCGGCGCCGGCCTGGTCGACATGGAGACCTACGCCTACGCGTGGGTGGCCGAACGGTTCGGGGTGCCCATCCGTGTCCTCAAGGCCGTCTCCGACCGCGCCGAGGACGACGCGCTCACCGACTGGCGCACCACGGTCGCCGCATGCAGTGCGCAGCTGCGCGAGCGGGTGCGCGCCGACTACGGCGTCTGAGGCCGCACCGGAGGACTCGGGTCAGGCGCGGTCGTCGCGGGCGAACACCGCGCGCAGCACGAAGAACACGATGACGGCCACGACGGCCACCACGACCAGCTTGATGAAGAAGGCCACCACCGAGAAGAGGACGTTGACGAGGAACCACGCGATCACGATCGCTGCGATCACGCCGACGATGGTCCAGACTGTGCCCCTGTTCACTCACCCAGCCTAAGACCACCGCGGCTGCGCGTCGCCCGGACGGGCCGGTCAGTGCAGGACGGTCGTCTCCTGGCGGATGACACTCGGTCCCTGGTGGGTGGCCTCGACCAGCAGCTGGGCGGGAAGCTGCTCCTTCATCGCCGCGACGTGGCTGATCAGCCCGACGGTGCGCCCGCCCTGGCGCAGTTCGTCCAGGGTGCGCATCGCCAGTTCGAGGGTGTCCTCGTCGAGGGATCCGAACCCCTCATCGATGAACAGGGTGTCCAGGGTGACCCCGCCGGCGCGGGCGGTGACCACTTCGGCCAGCCCCAGCGCGAGCGCCAGAGAGGCCAGGAAGGTCTCGCCGCCCGAGAGCGACTGGGCGGGGCGGTGCTGACCGGTGTGCGCATCCATGATCTGCAGGCCCAGACCGGATGCCGCGCCACGCGCTGCCCGGGCGTCGGAGTGCTGCAGCCGGTAGCGGCCGGAGGACATGTCGCCCAGCCGCAGGTTCGCCGCTTCCACGATCTCCTCCAGCTCGGCGGCGAGCACGAACGATTCCAGCGTCATGCGGTGCGTGTTCGGGGCCTTGCCCGCGACCGTGTGGGCCAGCCGAGCCACCACCGCATGCTCGTCGGACAGGTCGGCGATCTTCGCGTGCGCGGCGACCGCGCGGTCCAGGAGTTCGCGCAGCCGTGCGGCGGTCTGCGCCGCGTGCGCCGCGGCATCCACCGCAGCGCTCCACCGGTCCCTGGTCTGCGCGAGCTCGGCGGCGGTGGCATCCAGGTCGATGGGATCCTCCGGCGCACCGGCGAGCTGGAGTTCCAGATCCCGCAACCGGTCGCGTTCGGTGCGCAGCGCGGCATCGTGGTCGCGGATGCGTTCGTCCAGGACGGCGCGCGTCGCGGCGTCGCGCAGGGCTTCGGTGGCCCCATCGACGGAGGCGAACACGGATGCCGCAACCCGCGCATCGCGGTCGGCGGCGGCGTCGCGCGCCGCCGTTTCCCGCACGAGGGCGTCGGCGTGCGCGTCCGCGAGCGACTGCGCGAGCCGGCGACGAGACGTGGCATGGGCGATCCGCTCCGCGACGGTGGCGAAGTTGCCGCGGGCGGCGTCGACGGCACGCCGCGCGGACTCGGTCTGCTCGCGCAGGGCGGCCAGCGACTCCCGTGCCGCGGCAAGATCGGAGGCCAGGCCGTCGCGTTCGGCGGCAGCCTCGCCATCCGTCTCCACGAGCTGCCGGCGCTGGGCGGCGAGCCGGTCGCGGTCGGACGCGGCGGCTTCGGCGGCACGCAGCGCCTGCTGCGCCGTCGCGCGGCTCTCGGCGAGGAGCGCGACATCGGCGCCCCCGGCCCGGGCAGCCGCATCCGCATACGCGGCCCGTGCCCTCCGGGCGTGCTCGGCAGCGGCGCGCTCCGCGTCGGACGCCGCGTCCTTGAGCTCTTCGGCGGCCCCGAGGTGTTCGTCGGTGACCGGCTCGTCCGTTCCCTGCGCCGGGTCCGGGTGCTCGAGGGACCCGCAGACCGCGCACGCCTCGCCGTCCACCAGCGCCGCGGCGAGCTCGGCGGCATGGCCGGCCAGTCGCCGCCGGAGCAGAACGGTCACGGCGGATGCCGCGTGCTCGAGCCCGCGGAGCGCGTCCGCGTGTGCGGCCTCTGCCTGCCGCTGCGCGGCAGCGAGACGCTCCGCCTCACGGGCTGCCTCGAGCCGGGCGGTCGCCTCGTCCATTCCGCTCCGGGCGGATTCGAGGGCTCCGGCCGCGGCGGTGCGGGCAGCAAGCTCGGCCTCCAGCGCCGCCAGCTGCTCCGGAAGACCGGCGCGGGCGGCATCGATCCGGGCCAGCAGCGCCTCGAACTCGTCGATGCGGGCACGCGTCTGCGCCAGTGCGTTCTGGCCCTCCTCGAACCGGCGCTCCTGTGCGGTGGCGGCGGTCGCGACGGCCAGGTCGCCGGTGAGCTGATCGATCCGGCGGGCCAGCTCCGCGGTGTCGGGGCGTTCGCCGGCCGCGACCCACGCCACCAGCGCGGTGTCCTCCGCATCGGCCGCGGCCGCTGCCGCCCGCCGGGAGCGCGCGGTGGACTCGATGGGCGCGCGCAGCGTCTCTGCGGCATTCGCCCGCAGGAGGGTCTCCCGGTCGGCGGCGATGGCGGCGGCACGTTCCTCGAGCGCCGCCAGCGCGGCGCGTGAGTGGGTTCGCTGCTCCTGCTTCTCACGCAGCGACGTGGCCGCGGCGTGGGCGGCTTCGGCCGCACGATGGGCGGCGTCGGCGGCGTCCCGCTCCCGCGCAAGGGTCTCCGCCCGGTACGCGGCCCGCTGGACCGCTCGCTCGCCGGCCTCGAAGCGCGCCGCGTTCACGGGCCGGTCCGCCGCGCCGGCGGGGCTGGGAGCACCCACGGCATCCGAGGTGGCATCGCCGTGGGTGGAGGGGTTCTCGTCGACGAGTCGCTCCGCCTCACCGAGCAGCATCGCGACACCGTCGCCCGCCGCGGTGAGCGCGCGCTCGGCGTCCTTGCGGCGCTGCTCGAGCGCGTTCTGGTAGTCCTCGTACGTGCGCGTGCCGAACAGCTTGCGCAGCAGCCGCTGCCGGTCGTCGTTCTTGGCGAGCAGGAACTCCGCGAAGCGACCCTGGGCCAGCAGGATGACCTGGAGGAACTGCTGCTGGTTGAGTCCCAGGATCTCGTCCAGCTCGCGTGCGACATCCACCGGGCGGGCGGCTCGGCCACGCCAGGATCCATCGACCAGCTCGTCGAGCTGGGCGCGATGGGGTTCGGTCGTCATCCCGGTGCCCCGCTGCTTGGGCCGCTCATACTCCGGCGAGCGGGTCACCCGCCAGCGCTTTCCGGCCGCACTGAACTCGACAGCCACGCTCGTGGGGTCATCCGGTGCGCAATGGTCGCTGCGCAGCCGCTTCTCGGCGCCGTCGTAGCGCGGCGCCCCGCCGTACAGCGCGAAGCACACGCCGTCCAGCACGCTCGATTTGCCCGCGCCGGTGCGGCCGGCGATCAGGAAGATGCCGTCCGCGGCGAACGCGTCGAAGTCGATCACCTGCCGTTCCCGGAACGGGCCGAACCCCTCGAGCTCGAGCCGGTGCAGCCTCACGCGGACGCCTCGACGAGCGAGCGTTCGTCGATCACGTCGCGGAGGACCGCGATCTCGTCTTCGGACGCCCCTTCGCCATCCCGCACGTGCGCCAGGAATGCGTCGACCAGCTCGACGTCGTTGCGCGCGGCACGCACGCGGCGCGAGTAGGTCGACCCGTCCGGTCCGCGCACGCCTTCCGGCGTGTGCATCACCGTCGCGCAGAAGGCGAAGCGCGCCTGCAACCGCCGCATCGGGTCCAGCTGCGGGGTGGCATCGGTGTACTGCGCGCAGACCCAGGAGTCCTCGTGCTCGCTGAAGCGCGCGTCGTTGAGCAGCTCGTCGAGGGACCCGCGCACGGTGGTCAGCGGTCGTGGGACGGGCAGGTCGAGCCATGCGACGGACGCGAGCCCGGCGGAGTCGAGCTCGACCAGCCACGAGCCACGGGGCTTGTCGGCCTCACCGAAGCTGTAGTGCAGCGGTGCCCCCGCGTAACGCACGCGCTCGGACAGCTGCTGCCGACCGTGGATGTGTCCCAGTGCCACGTAATCCGGCCCGTCGAAGGCACTCAGGGGCACCATGTCGAGGCTTCCCTGCCGGATCTCGCGCTCCACCCCGGGGGTCGAGTCCACGCCGGCCGCGAAGCAGTGTGCGATGGCCACCGACCGACCGCTCCGTCCGGCGAGGTCGGCGCGCACCAGGCCCATGACGTGCTCGATGGTGGCGCGTTGCGAGCGCAGTTCGGCCTCCGGCCAGAGGTGGCGGACCAGCGCCGGCTCGAGGAAGGGGATGCCATAGAAGTGGACCGCACCGTGGTCGTCGTCGATGGTGATCGGCGTGCCGGCGGACAGCGGAGCGGTGACGACGTGGATGCCCTCGCGCAGCAGCGCGGACTGGAATCCGAGCCGGGCGGCGGAGTCGTGGTTGCCGCTTGTCACGATGATCCGCGCTCCGGAGTCGGACAGCGCACGGAGGGCATCGGACAGCAGCGTGTAGCACGCGGCGGCCGGCGCGGCGGAGTCGAAGACGTCGCCGGCGACGATCACGACATCGACGTCGTTGTCGCGCACCTGCGCGGCGAGGGTCTCCAGGACGCCGCGCAGTGCGTCGAGCGTGGCGTGGCCGTGGAACGACCGCCCGATGTGCCAGTCCGAAGTGTGCAGGATGCGCATCCTCCCACGGTACGTGCGCCGTGCGACATCCCCCTCGAGGCGTGCGGGGGTTCGCTCATCGCGAAGTCCGTGCCGAGGGCGTCCCTGCTGCCCGGGATCAAGCGCCCTTCTTGCGGCGCCGCGAGCTCAGATCGATCACCGCGATCACGAAAGCGACGGCCACGAAGAGCGCGACGGCGGTCAGTCCGTAGGCGTACGCGTCGTGGTAGACGACGATGTCGCTGGCCGCCCCGCCCTGCTCGCGGTAGATCGTGGCGTAGAACAGTGACAGTCCGACGGCTGTGCCGATCGAACTGCCGATCCGCTGGCCCAGCTGGCCGATGGACCCGGCGATGCCGCCCTGTTTGACAGGGATGTCCGCCAGCGTCAGGGTCTGGTTCGGGGACAGCACCAGCCCGCCGCCCGCGCCGCCGAGGACCATCACTCCCGCCATGACCCACGCGACCCACTCCTGCGGGACGAACAGGGCCGTGGCAGCCAGCCCGAGGACGCAGAGGAGGACTCCGACCAGCCCCCAGACGACGATGGGACGTCCGTAGGTGCCGACGAGGTTTCCGCCGATCCACGAGAACAGCGCGTTCGCGAGGGCGAATCCGATCGTGACCATGCCAGCGAACACCGGCTCCAGGCCCAGGCCGGTCTGCAGGAACAGCGTCGTGAGCAGGAACAGCGCGGGTATCGCCGTGAAATACGCCGCGATCAGGAAGGTGCCGTTGCGGAACGACGAGATCCGGAACAGCGCGAACCGGATCAGCGGCTGCTTGCCGCGCGCCTCGTAGTGGCGCTCCCAGGCAACGAACGCGCCGGCGAACAGGACGAAGGCCACCAGGAGCCACCAGCGCCGCGGATCGTCGTCGGGGGATCCGGTCGTGAACAGGAACGGCCACATCAGGGAGAGCACGGCCAGCCCGAACAGGAACACTCCGAACAGATCGAACGAGAGGGCCCTGCGCGAGGGCGTCCGCGTCCTGGGCAGCAACCAGACCGTGAGGCCGATCGCGATGAGGCAGAGCGGCACGTTCACCCAGAAGATCCAGCGCCAGCCGTCGGTCGGGCCGCCCAGCAGGATCAGCAGTCCGCCCAGGGTCGGCCCGAACGCCGTGGCGATCCCCACCGTGGCGCCGAAGAGCCCGAACGCGCGACCGCGCTCCTTGCCCTGGAACAGCTGCTGGATGAGCCCCAGGACCTGCGGCATCTGGATGCCGGCTGCGACGCCCTGGAGCAGGCGACCGACCAGGAGCATGACCGGGTTGATCGCGAGTGCGCAGACCAGGCTGGTCACTGTGAACAGCGACAGGCCGACGATGAACAGGCCGCGCCGGGACCGCTGGTCGCCGAGCCGGCCCATCGGGACCAGGACGAGGCCGAAGGTGAGCACGTAGCCCGACACGATCAGCTGAAGCTCGGTCGAGCCGGCCCCGAGCGCGGACTCGATGGACGGCAGTGCCACGTTGACCTTGGACAGATCGAGGATGGTGATCGCCGCGACGGTGACGCACACCCAGAAGGCCCGCCAGCGCTGCGGCGAGGTCAGTGCGATGTCGGTGGTCGGAGGGTGCGCGCCCGGCCGGGCGCTGTCGGCGCGCGTGGGCGCCGGGGACGCCGCGGCGCTCGGGGAGATGGAATCCGACATCGCACCCAGGCTAGTCGCGCTGGTGGATTCCGGCATCAGGGGTTTCCGGTCGGTGGTATCCGAACCTCGGTTCAGTGCCCCTGGGAGGGCCCGGTCGGAGCCGCCTCGACCCGGATGAGCCGGAATTCGCGCCGGTGCAGCACACGGAGGATCGCGGCCGGCGCAGGGCCGTATGCGGCGAGGCCGGCTTCGGCCGAGAGAGGCTCGACCGAGACGATCCGGTAGGTGCGCCCGCGATGGATGACGTGCCCGCCGCCGTGCAAGATGTTCCGGTACCAGTTCACCCGATCGCCGTACGTCAGTTCCGCGACCAGACCGTCCGAGGACTCCGCGAGGATCACCGGCGTTTCGAACGTCCGCCCGCTCCTGCGTCCGACGGAGCGGATGACCGAGAAGGGTCCCCGGCCGCGCTTGGCCAGCCCCAGCGCGATCGGATTCAGCGTGCGGTTCAGCACGTGCAGGTAAGCCGTCTTGACCCGTCCCATGAGCACCGTTCCCGAATCGACCGCGCGTTGACCCCAGTCTGCCGCCGCGGCGTCCGCCGAGGTATCCGGTGCGGTCCGGATAGCCTCGACCGGTGAGCGACATCGCATTCTTCTCGCACGCGGGTGCGACTCTCGTGGCCGAGACCACCGTCGGCGCGGCCCCCGAAGCCGAGTCCCCCGTCTTCGTCCTGATCCACGGCATCGGCATGGGCCGGACCGTCTTCGCGGATCTGATCACCCGGCTGCACGCGCGCACGATCGCTATCGACCTGCCCGGTTACGGCGAAGCGCCGGAGCCCCGAAGCGTCCTGACGATGGAGCGCACCGCCGATCTGGTGGCCGCCTACCTACACAGCATCGACGCCGGACGCATCGTCCTGGTCGGACACTCGATGGGTTCGCAGGTGGCCGGTGAGGTGGCGGCGCGGCATCCGGAGCTGGTCGATCGGGTCGTCTTCATCGGACCGACGGTGGACGCGCGCCAGCGCACCGCCGTGCGTCAACTGCTGCGGTTGGCACAGGATCTCGCGGTCGAGAGCCCGCGCGTGATCGTGGTGGGTGCGCGCGAATATCTCCGCGCCGGCCCCAACCTGCGCGGCAAGCTCCGGGCGATGCTCGCGCACCGCCCCGAGCGGACGTACTCACTGGTGCGGGCTCCGGTGCTGGTGCTGCGCGGCGAGAACGACTACGTCAGCTCGCGAGACTGGTGCCGGATCGTCGTGGCCTCACTGCGGCAGGGGCGCCTCGCCGAGGTGCCCGGACACGGCCATGAAACGATGATCCGGGATGCCGCGCCGGCTGCGGAGTTGATCGCCGAGTTCGCGCGCGAGGGGTGAGCGCCTGCTCGGGGGGATAGCGGGAGCGGGCCGGGGGATAGCGGGAGCGGGCCGCGGAACCGGACCAGGTGGACCGGATCCGGTCGGCGATCCTCGGAATCCTGCCAACGCGGGAGGACCGGGCAATGTCGGACCCCCTCCCTACGTTGGAGTCATCGACACAGGAGGAATCATGCTCTCGATCGTGCACGCAGCCGAAGCGCAGTTCCATCACGAGGTCGCCACGCGCGCGCGTGAGTCGGCGCTCCTCGCCTCCATCCGAGAGCGACGTGCCGCGCAGGCCGAGTCCGTCGCCGTTCCGGTCGCCGTGTCCGATGGGGTCGCCGCGCGGCAGGGCGCGGAGCGCGGTACGGTACGGGCGGCGTGGCCACGGCCGATCGGAATCACGGCGTGCCCGGGATCGGCGTGCGCCGTCGCCTGAGGCTGGGTCGGCGGTGATCGCCGATTTCCCGTCGGGCGGGCCGTCCGCGGTCCGAAGCGTGCGTCTACCTGTCTGCGCAACACGGCGACGCGGCCTGCCGGGGCTGACCGCGCCAGGCCGCGTCGATGTCCGGCGTCAGACTCCGCCGCCGCCGGAACTCGGGTTGGCGTCCCGCGCCAGGCGCTGGCGATCCTCGTCGGTCATCTCGATGCCGGCGTCCTCGAGCCGCTGTCGCAGCACCTCCGAGTACCGCTCGTCGCTCTCACCGCCCAGGTCGACGCGCGTCTGCGCGACGAGCCCGTCGATCTTCTCCTGGCGGCTGGCCTGATTCTGCGCGAGCACCGGCTCGTCCTGCGTTTCCTGCCTGCGCGGTGCATCGTCCGACTGGTTCACGGCACCGCCCACGCCGGCGTCGCTGCGCTGCTCGGCGGGATCGGGCTGCACGCCCTCCTGGTCCCTGCGATCGGGGTGGTTGGCGCCCGGGTTCTCGAACTCGTTGGCGGTACCCGACATCAGGAGTCGCCCTCGGAGAGGTCGTCGTCCGTGAGCAGGTCCGGGTCGGCGCCCTGACCGGCCGCGTCGCCCTCAACCGTGCCGGTCGTGTCGGCGGTCGCGT
The DNA here is from genome assembly GCF_024623505.1 of Microbacterium sp. zg.B48. NCBI lineage: Bacteria > Bacillati > Actinomycetota > Actinomycetes > Micrococcales > Microbacteriaceae > Microbacterium > Microbacterium sp. zg.B48. The sequence goes on along the minus strand of NZ_JANJFE010000017.1, from coordinate 51,414 downwards.
CGGTGCCGTCCGGCGCGTTCGGGGGGAGTCCCGAGTCGCTCAGCGACGGGGAGTCGATTGCGTCCGCGTTACGCGCAGCCGTCTCGCGATCGGCGACATCGCCGCTTTCCCACCCGCCTGGGGGGTCAGCGTTCACGACACCCTCCGGTAGATATCCATCCGTGCTCATGACGTCTCCTATCGACGTCTCCTACACTCCCCCGCGCGGGCGGATCGTTCCAAGGGCTTGACGCACGCGCACGCCCCGGGTACGGAATCGGCTAGGTGCCCGGCGCGCCACTGCTCGCGCCCGCCGCCCTCCGGTCCTGGGCGATGGCGCGGCCGATCAGCTGGCCGCCGCTGGTGGTCAGCGCGCGGCGCCACGGCAGGACGCCTTCGATCTCGATCTGGATCGACATGGACAGCACGGTGCGGATCAGAACGATGACCCCGAGGATCAGCGCATCCTCCAGCGACGGCTTGGAGGTGATCGTTCGGATCAGGTCGGCGGCGACGAGCACCTCAAGACCCAGGAGGATCGCGGCACCGAGGGTGTTGCGCAGCACCGAGAAGGCGGTGCTTCCGCCCTCGCCACGGCGCAGCGAGCGCCAGCCGAGCACCAGGGCGATGACGAATCCGATCATCATGGACAGCGCACCGATCGCCTCGAACCCGAGGGCGACGTAGGTGAAGACGATCTCGAAGTCCACGGGCTCAGTGTAGGGCTGCACGGCGGCGCCCTCGGGGTTCGCCGCGGCTCCCCTCGAGCGCACCGTCCGGCCGCTAGGCGGTGGCGCGGTGCTGCAGGATGCCGGCGCGTTCGGGGTGCTCCGCGAACCAGTCCGCGACGTACCAGCACACCGGGATCACCTGCCGGTTCCCTTGGGCCTCAAGAAGCGCGACCGCGCGGTCGACGAGTTCGCCGGCGTACCCGTGACCGCGGAAGGTGGGCACGGTGTAGGCACGGGTCATCGCGACCGTGCGTCCGTCATCGCGGTAGTCCAGCACACTGACGAGGTCATCGCCCCGGTGCAGCGTGTAGCGCGAGGCGTCCGGTTCGTGGGTGAAGGTCAGCGATGTCACGTGGATAGGGTACGTCCGATCGGCCCTGCCGAGCGTGAATCCGGCTGGGCGTTCCCTGGACCCGGCAGGACGCCGGAGGCGGCCAGTTCGCGGAACCAGAGCCCGGAGTCCTTGACGGTGCGCTCCAGAGTGTCGAAGTCGACCCGGACGATGCCGAAGCGCTTGGCGTACCCGTACCCCCACTCGAAGTTGTCCAGCAGGGACCACACGAAATAGCCGCGCAGGTCCACCCCGCGCCTCAGGGCGCGGTGTGCGGCGGTGAAGTGACGGCGCAGGTAGTCGAGGCGCTCGGTGTCCGGCACGGAGCCGTCGGCGGCGACCGCGTCATCGAACGCGGCCCCGTTCTCGGTGATCATGAGCGGCTGGTCGGGGAACTGCGCCGACAGGTCCACCAGGAGCTCCTCGAGCCCCTCGGGTGCGATGTTCCACCCCATCGCGGTGTACGGGCCCGGCTGCTCGACGAACTCGACCGCGCGGTCGCTGCCCGGCCACGCCGTACCGCCCGCCGTGGTCTTGTGGCCGTCGTTCTGCTGGCGCGGGGACACGCCGTCCCACATGCGCACGGTAGCGGTGGAGTAGTAGTTGACGCCCAGCACGTCGATCGGCTGATGGATCGAGGCGAGATCGCCGTCCTGCACGAACGACCAGTCGGTGACGGATGCCGTGTCCGACAGCAGATCGGCCGGGTACTCTCCGCGCAGCATGGGTCCGGTGAACGCACGATTGGCGAGGGCGTCGATGCGACGCATGGCCTCGGCCGCGGCATCCCCCTGTCCGCGCAGGACGTGGAAGTTGAGCGTCACCGAGTACTCGGGAGAACCGGTTGAGGTGGCCCGCAGCGCCTGCAGGGCTCGGCCGTGGGCGAGATTGAGGTGGTGGACGGCGGCGAGCGCGGCGGCCGGCTCGTGCCGGCCGGGCGCGTGCCCGCCCTGGCCGTAGCCGAGGTAGGCGGAGCACCACGGCTCGTTCAGGGTGGTCCAGGTGTGCACACGGTCGCCCAGTGCCGAGCCCATGATCGCGGCGTAGTCGGCGAACGCGTCGGCCGTGGCCCGGACCGGCCAGCCGCCGGCGTCCTCGAGCGGCTGCGGCAGGTCCCAGTGGTACAGGGTCGCGACGGGCTTGATACCGCGCTCGAGGAGGCCGTCGACCAGCCGGGAGTAGAAGTCGATGCCGGCCCGGTTGGCCGGGCCGGTCCCGGTCGGCTGGATCCGCGGCCAGGCGATCGAGAAGCGGTACGCGTCCAGCCCCAGATCCTTCATCAGGTCCAGATCGCTGTCGAGCCGGTGATAGTGGTCGCACGCGACGTCACCGGTATCGCCGTTCCACACCTTGCCCGGCGTCTTGCTGAACGTGTCCCAGATCGACGGTCCGCGGCCGTCCTCGGCGGCGGCGCCCTCGACCTGGTAGGACGCCGTGGCAGAGCCGAAGGTGAAACCAGGAGGGAACACCAGCCCGGTGTCGCGGTAGTCCGGGCTTCCTTCGATCGACGACGCAGTCACGTGACTCACTTTGCCACCTCCGCGAGGTCGACCGGCTGCGCCGCCCCCGCCCCCCCGTCCGTTCTCCCCCCAGCCGGGCGGACTGAGCAATCTGTAACATTCCGTCACGCGCGTCCCGGCGTCGCGGTGCGATTTGACGCATGCGGACGCAGTCCGACATAATCGGGCACATGACTGACATCGCGCGTTCTCTGTCCGCCCGGGAGGCGAACGGGACTGCCGGCATGATGGCCGGCCGCGTCGTCATGTGCTGTCGAATGTGTCGCTGACACGGTGACCCCCGCCGGATTCGCGCGCTGCTTCTGAAACGCAGCGCAGAATCCCCGAGTGCTCCGCACGCGCGTCGATCACGCGCAGCCGGATCCCTCGCACCCCAGGCCCACCATCGGGGCCGCTCAGCAGCACAGCCGAACCCGCTCGGAGCCGATGGAGGCCAGGGTTCCGTCGCAAGGACCTCTCATGTCGCACACCGCCCTCCTGGAACGCCCGACGACCGCACGTCATCTCCCCGTCGTCTCTGCGCCCGCCGCCGTCCCGCCCGCTCCGGTCGACTCCGATCCCTCCCCCCGCCACCTGCCGCCGGGAACGGCCCCGCGCGGCTTCGCGCTCTACGTCGGCATCGATGAGGCCAAGGCCGCGGCATCCGGTGTCTCGCTCGGCGTTCTCGTCGACGCCCTGCGCCGGACTCTTGCCGACCTCGCACCGGATGCCGAGACCTATGCGACCGTCGCGCTCGCGCCGGTCGGCGCCGGCGGCCGGGACGTGGACGTGGTGCGCCTGGCCCTGCACGAGCCGTCCGCGATCGCCCGGACCAAGCATGACGAGCCCGTGGACGAAGACCGCTCGCACGGCGGCGTCGTGGTCGACATCTCGCGCAAGCGCGTGCTGATCGACGGGGAATCCGCCGCGTTCACCTTCAAGGAGTTCGAGCTGCTGCAGTACCTCGTGCTGCGCGAGGGACGCACCATCGAGCGGGCCGAGCTGGTCGGCTCGCTCTGGCAGGGCGTGACCGAGGACGACTCACCCGGCGAGCGCACGATCGACGTGCACGTGCGGCGTCTGCGCGCCAAGCTCGGCCGGTACGAGGACATCGTGCGCACGGTGCGCGGCGTGGGCTACCGCTTCGACCGTCACGCCGACGTGTCGATCCGCTACGGTCACGGCACGCCCTCCCCCGACCGCTTCTGAGTTCCCGCCGCCGGCCCCCGCCCCGCGCGCCAGATCCGCTCGCCTGTCACGACACGCCGACGCGGCACGCACATCGCGACAGGCGAACCGCGGAAACCCGCACCCCGCCCCACCAGATCGGCTCGCCTGTCACGACACGCCGACGCGGCACGCAGATCGCGACAGGCGAACGGCGGAAACCCGCACCCCGCCCCGCCAGATCGGCTCCCCTGTCACGACACGCCCACGCGGCACGCACATCGCGACAGGCGAACGAGGGATGTCCGGACCGGGGCGCGACTCACGAACGAGGGATGCCCGGACCGTGGGCGCGACTCGCGAACGGCGGATGTCCGGACCCGCCGCGTACTCTGGCCGCATGACGATCGCGGAGGTCCGGGGCGCACAGCGCACTGACGCCGCGGGACCACTGGAGACGGAGTACCGGCCGCGGCATCCGCTGGATCTCCCCCGGGTCGTGCTGTATCAGCGACACGGCCGCAACGACCCCACGATGCTGGTCTCCGGAGCGGTGATCTGGCGAGCCAGCCGCACCCCGGCGGGCACGGCGACCCTCGCTCTGCGCGAGATGGCCGGCGGCGTGATCCGCGCGGCCGCCTGGGGGGCCGGGGCCGCCTGGGCGCTGGACCAGCTGCCCGCGCTCTGTGGCGCTGAGGACGACCCGGGCGAGTTCGATGCGAGCCGGCATCCCCTGATCGCCTCGGCGCACCATCGCAACCCCGGCGTGCGCATCGGCCGCACGGACCTGTTCTTCGACGCGCTGGCCAGCGCGATCATCGAGCAGAAGATCACCGGCATGCAGGCCTTCGCCGCATGGAGGTGCCTGGTGACCTGGCACGGCGAGCGCGCTCCAGGTCCCACGCCGCGGCCGATGTACGCGCCGCCCAGCATCGACGGATGGCGACGCGTACCCTCCTGGTCCTGGCATCGCGCCGGCCTCGAACCGCCGCAGGCCCGCACCGTGGTGGAAGCTGCTCGACGCGGCGAGGCTCTCGGGCGCGTGTTCTTGTCCGCGACCGATGGTGAGGCGCGCGATCGCGTGCTGATCAGCCAGCGCGGGATCGGCCCCTGGACGTCGGCGGAGACCCGGATCCGCGCGATCGGGGATCCCGATGCGGTGAGTGTCGGCGACTTCCATCTCGCTCACGAAGTCGGCTTCGCCCTGTCGGGAACGCGCGTCGACGACGACGGGATGCTGGAGCTGCTCGCCCCCTGGGCAGGCCAGCGCCAGCGCGTCATCCGGCTCATCGAGGCCAGCGGCGTCCGGGAGCCGCGTCGCGGCCCGCGGCTGCACCCCGAGGACCACCGGGGTCGCTGACCCGTCCGCGGCGGCTGCGGCGGTCCGCGCACGCACCCCATTGCGGATGTCGGAGGCCGCGACGACACTGTGACCTGCCGCGGAACGCCTGCGGTATCCGCCTGACCGAACGCCCCACCGGCCGCCTGGCGATGCTGGACGGGGTTCCGATCGAATGACCCGGCGCTTGCGCGCCCCGACCCGGGAGTAGACATGCCCACCCTGAACCCGTATCTCTCGTTTCAGCGCGAGGCCCGCACCGCGATGGAGTTCTACCAGAGCGTGTTCGGCGGCGACCTCGAGGTCTCGACGTTCGGCGAGTACGAGGGGATGGTGCAGGATCCGAGCGAGAACGACCTCGTCATGCACGCGCAGCTGACCAGTCCCGACGGGATGGTGCTGATGGCTTCGGACACCCCCTCCGGGATGCAGTACACCCCGCCCGCCGGCATCGCAGTCTCGCTCAGCGGCGGCGACGAGCCGCAACTGGAGGGTCTCTGGAACGCACTGGCCGACGGCGGCACCGTCACCATGCCGTTCGAGGTGCCGCCATGGGGAGGACGGTTCGGGATGCTGCGCGACAAATTCGGCATCGAGTGGATGGTCGCGTACAGCCCGCAAGCCTGACCCGCGCCGCAGCCGGCACACCCGTGTTCCGGCCGTAGGCTGAGCGCATGTCTGAACCTCGCAGCGGCTGGCCCAGCGGCCGCGTCCAGTGGCTCCTCGGGACAGTGCTGATCCTCGCCCTCGGCGTGCTGTTCGGCCTGATCTGGGGACAGCTCTGGCTGGGCCTCATCCTGGCGTTCGCGCTGTCGATCGGATGGCTCATCGCCTACGAGTCATGGCGCGGTCGCCATGTCGGGCTGGACGACCCCGACGACAACGGCGCGCAGCTGTAGCGGGGGACCCACCGTGAGGATCGCCGTCGCCGGGGGAACCGGTCACGTGGGCAGTCATGTGGTCTCGCACGCGCGAGCGCGCGGTCACGACGTCGTGCTGCTGACCCGCGGCGCGGGAGTGGATCTGGTGACCGGCGCCGGCCTGACGGAAGCGCTTCGGGGTGCGGATGCCGTGATCGACGTGGTGAACGTCTCGACGCTCGACGCCGACGATTCCGTGCGGTTCTTCGAAACGACCTCGCGCATGCTTCTGAACGCACAGCGACAGGTCGGTGGCGTCGGTCACCATGTCGCCCTGTCGATCGTGGGTGTCGACCGCGCGCCGCACGGCTACTACGCCGGCAAGGCGGCCCAGGAGCGCGTGATCGAGGACGGCGATGCGCCGTGGACGATTCTTCGCGCGACGCAGTTCCACGAGTTCGCCGAGCAGGTCTACCAGCGCGCGAGGATCGGCCCGCTCCACGTCGCGCCGAAGATGCGCACACAGCCGATCGCCGCCCGGGAGGTCGGCGCGCACCTGGTCGCTCTGGCAGAGAGCGCCCCGGCCGGCCGGGCGCCTGATCTCGCCGGGCCGCGAGAAGAGAGGCTGGTGGACATGGTGCGCCGTTTCGCGCGCACGCAGGGGTCGCGAGCCTGGATCCCGGCCATCCCCCTGCCCGGCCCGGCCGGGCGCGCCCAGCGCGATGGTTCACTCCTTCCGGCTCCGGGGGCCCTGCTGGGCACGCAGACGTACACCGAGTGGCTCGCCGAGCTTCCCGTGCGGACAGCCCGAGGACGCTAGCGGCACCCGCGGAGACGCGAACGGACCCGCTCCCTCCCGCCCGCGCTACATCTCCTCGTGCGTATCCGGGTCGGCATCCCACAGCCGCCCGCGTTCGAGCGAGGAGATCGCCTCGACCTCGTCCGGAGTCAGCTCGAAGTCGAACACGTCCGCGTTCTCGCGCTGGCGGTCCGCGTCGGCGGATTTCGGAATCGGTGTGCTGCCCAGCTGCACGTGCCAGCGCAGGACGATCTGAGTGGGGGTGACGCCGTAGATCTCCGCGAGCTCCACCAGCACCTGCTCGTGCAGCAGCTCGGATCTGCGGGCCAACGGACTCCAGCTCTCGGTGCGGATGCCCAACTCGGCGTGGAAGGCCCGCAGCGAGGCCTGCGGGAAATACGGGTGCATCTCGACCTGGTTCACCGCCGGGGTGACACCGGTCTCGTCGACCAGCCGGGTGAGCATCGTCCGGGTGAAGTTGGAGACGCCGAGCGAGCGGATGAGACCTTGCTCGCGCAGGGCGATCATGGCGCGCCAGGTGTCGACATAGCGGTCCACCCGCGGGTTGGGCCAGTGGATCATCGACAGATCTATCCACTCCAGCCCGAGGACGGCCAGTGAGCCGTTCGTGCTCTCGATCGCCTGCTCGTATCCGTGACTGCGGCCGGGGATCTTGGTGGCGACCAGGATCTCCCGGCGATCCACGCCGCTGTCGCGCACCGCCTGCCCCACCTCGCGCTCGTTCTCGTAGTTGACGGCGGTGTCCAGCAGCCGGTACCCCGTCCGGATGGCGGAGACGATGGCGGCTGTGCCGTCCGGTCCGCGAAGCTTGTAGGTTCCGAAGCCGAGCTGAGGGAATTCACTCTGGTCGTTCAGGGTCACGGTGGGGATGGTGAGCATGATTCCATCCTGCCCAGGACGCGCAGCGCTGACCAGCGGAGGCGTGATCCGCTCGCCGCGGTGCCCGGGGCCGTGCCGTGCCCGATCTGGCAGGATCGGAGCATGCAGGCCGGCACGATCGCACTCGCCGTGGACATCGGGGGGACCAAGGTCGATGCCGCACTGGTCGACGCGGACGGTGCGGTTCTGCCCGGCACGCAGCATCGTGCGCCCACCGGACGGGATGCCGCCCGCGACGACATCGCGGAGGCCATCCGCGCCGTCGCCGCAGCCGCCCTCCACGACATCCGGCCGGGTGATCGGCTGAGCGGCATCGGCGTCGGCTCGGCGGGGCCGGTCGACCTGGCCCACGGGTCCATCGCGCCACTGAACCTCCCCGCGATCGCGGATCTGCGGGTCGTGGCGCTGCTGGAGGAGCTGAGCCCCGGCATCCCTGTCCGGCTCGCCCTGGATGGTGCGTGCATCGCGCTGGCCGAGCACTGGCGCGGCGCGGCGGCGGGAGCACGCGGTGCTCTGGCGATGGTGGTCTCCACCGGGATCGGCGGCGGGCTGATCGTCAACGGTGCGCCGGTGACCGGCCTCTCCGGCAATGCCGGGCATATCGGGCAGCTCCGCCTGCTGCCGCGACAGCCGGGCCGGGCTGCCACGGACGGCACGCTGGAGTCGATCGCCTCCGGACCGGCGACCGTCGCGTGGGCTCGCGCCCAGGGATGGCGCGGCAGCACCGGCGAAGAACTGGCGGCCGGCTACGCGGCGGGCGACCCGATCGCCACGGCTGCAGTGCGTCGATCGGCGGCGGCGGTCGGCCAAGCCATCGCCGATGTCACGACGCTGCTGGACCTCGAGGTCGCTGTCGTCGCCGGCGGCTTCGCCCGAGTCGCAGAGGACTACATCGATCTGGTGCGGTCTGCCGTGCGCGATGCTGCGGTGTTCGACTATGCCCGCCGGGTCCGTGTGGAGGCGACCGGTCTGGACGGGGACGGACCTCTGGTCGGCGCGGCCGCGCTCGTTCTGCGCTGACGCGGGCCGGCACCGGGTCCGGGGATCTCCGGCACCATGCCCGCGAAGTGAGCGCGGCTGCGGCGCGCGCCGCTGTTACCGCGTGCCGGCGATCGTGGCCGAGCCGGCCGAGACGGTGACGTCCACGACGTTGCGGGCGCCGGCGTCGGTGCGCAGCTCGTTGTTGAACTCACCCGCCGACACGTCGGAGCGGACATCGTACGCACCCTCGGGCACCCGCAGGTCCAGCGAGCCGGCGCTGACATCGACCGTCACCTCGCGCGGCGATGATCCTGTCAGACGAGCATCGACCGTCCCGGCGCTGACGGAGAACTGCGCCTCCCGCACGTCGGCGAGCTCGATGTCGGCCGCCCCGGCGCTCAGCTCCGCCAGGAGCGTCTGCGCCGATCCGTCCACGGTGAGCCCGCCGGCCCCGATCCGGATGTCGAGGTTCCCGAAGTCGCCGTCGACGGTCAGATCACCGGCGGAAAGATCCAGCACCGCATCCAGGGCCGCGCCTTGGATCTCGCTCGGGAGCGTCAGGGTCGCCTTCACGTCGTCGCCGAAGAAGAGCCACCGCGGCCCGAAGGTGCGCGGTGATGCGACGTTCAGCTCGTCGCCGTCGCGCTCCAGGGTCCACGGCCCGACGCCCCCGCCGCTGGTGACCTCCAGGGTCGCCTCGGTGACCTCGTCGAACTCGATGCGCAGGGCCGCCCCGTCGACGGAGACATCCAGCTCGGTGACGCCGGTCGCGTCGATCGACTGCGCCTCGCTGCGCACGCTCGCTGCGGCGATGGTCGAGAACGTCGCGGAGCCGATCGCGCCGAGCACGACCGCGCCACCGAGGGCGATGGTGAGGATCGCGACGACACGCGAGGCACCGCGCGTCTCGCCGGGCGGCGGCGTGGGGGTCCCGGGCTGCGCGGCCGTCGGCGGAACGGTCGGGACGGTGGGATAGGTCGGGTTCGTCGAGTAGCTCGGATCCGTCGGGTTCGTCGGGGTGCTCATGAGGGTGCTCCTGCCTGCGGCTGTCCGCCGCCGTATTCGAGATGGACGAGCGCTGCGAGCACCCGTCGGTTGCCGGATTCGTCCGGTTCGAGGTCGAGCTTCTGAAAGATCGCGGTGATGTACTTCTCGACGCTGGCCTCGGAGACGAAGAGCGTGGAAGCGATCGCCTGGTTGGATTTCCCCTCGGCGATCAGTGCCAGGGTGGACGCTTCGCGGTCGGTGAGGCGACGCATCCGTTCGTCCTTCGGCCGCCGGCTCAGCAGCTGGGCGACCACTTCCGGGTCGAGCACGGTGGCGCCCTGGCTGATCCGGGTGACCGCGTCGAGGAAATCGGTCACATCCGCGACCCGGTCCTTCAGCAGATAGCCCAGTGCGCCCCCCTGCGCGGTGATCAGGTCGGTGGCATAGCGCTCTTCGACGTATTGGGAGAGCACGACCACCGGAAGCGCGGGATGCTGGGCGCGCAGCCGCAGTGCGGCGCGGATCCCCTCGTCCGTATAGGTGGGCGGCAGTCGGACGTCCAGGATGCACAGGTCCGGCGCGGTGTCCACGACCGTCTGGTCCAGCTGAGTCGCATCCGGCAGCGCCGCGACGACGACGTGATTGGCGTCTTCGAGAAGGCGCACGAGGCCTTCGCGCAGCAGGACCGAGTCCTCGCAGATCAGGATGCGCACGGGACGCTCACCTCCAGCGATGTGGGTCCGCCCTGCGGGCTTTCCAGCCGGACGGTGCCGCGGGCAGCGAGGATCCGGTTCGAGATGCCGTCCAGCCCTCCCCCGGCGATCACCTGTGCGCCGCCGATTCCGTTGTCCTCGACGCGCGCCCAGAGCGTCCCGCCCTCCCGCTGGCGCACGATCACACGGCATTCACTGGCGCGGGAGTGCTTGGCGGCGTTGGTGAGGGTCTCCGCGATGGCGAAATACACGGCGGCTTCGGCGTCGCGGCTGCAGCGCGAGTCCAGCCGTACGTCCAGATGGACCGGGATGTGGGAGCGTCCGGCGAGGGCGGAGAGGGCGGCATCCAGACCTCGGTCATCCAGCACGGACGCGTGGATGCCGCGGGCGAGCTGTCGCAGTTCCGTGATCGCCGCCTTGGTGGAGGTGTGCGCTTCGGCGAGCAGCGCTTTGGCTGCCGCCGGGTCGTCGTCCATCTTCTGCTGGGCCAGGCCGAGGGTCATGCCCACCGACACGAGGCGCGGCTGCACGCCGTCGTGGAGGTCGCGCTCGATGCGCGTGCGTTCCACTTCGGACGCGCGCAGGGCGCCGGCGCGCTGGGCGTCGGAGGTGCGGGCCTGCTCCGTCAGCTGCGCCTCGCGGGTGGGGATCACGATGACGCGCGCCAGCACACCGTGCAGCAGCGCGATGCCCACGACGGCGGCGAGCGCGACGACGGCGGCGAGCACCCCCACCACCGATGCCCAGGCAACGGGCACCTCGAGCCCCGTCGCGGCAAGCCGCACGGCGGCGCTGCGTGCGAACAGCGGAGCGAAGGCGAGGACGATTCCGGACGCGAAGATCGAAAGAAGGGGAAGCACGACGAGGCCGAGGATGCTGGCGATCGCAGCGCTGGCGATCGCCCGCCACATCGACGGGTCGGTGAACTGGTCCCAGACCATCCGCAGGAATCCGCCGAAGCCGGGCCGCGTGCGGGTGCGGGGCCGCAGGCCCGGCAGCCCGAGCGAATAGAGACCGTCGACACGGGCGGTCTCCAGCCAGCCCAGGCCGTAGAGGCCGTAGACGAAGCCGAGCAGCAGCACCAGGCCGATTCCGAGCACGGGCACCAGGCCCAGCCCCACGGCCAGGAGGGTGACCAGCACGGTGAAGACGAGGGGGCCGACCACGCCGAGCGCGGCCAGCTGCGCCACGGCACCGGCTATCCGAAGCGGGGCGGCGAGGGCGGGAGCGCGCTGCGGTATCGGCGCCGGGGCGACGGGTCGCGTCGAGATCTGGGAGGTCATGTCACCACGGTACGGTCGCGTCCGGCCGGCCGCCGCCCGGTCGTCCCGAGTCCTCGTTCGGGTTATCCCGAACGGAGGACTCGGCCGGCGCGGCGGGCCGGGGACCGCACCGTCCGGGACGGACGGGTCACGCCGGGAACGTCTCCTCGACCGGGGCGACGTCGACGGAGACCCGCAGCGTCGAGTTCTGCGCGTCCGTGAAGATGACGCCCTTCACGGGCGGGACGTCACCGTAGTCCCGCCCCCACGCCACGGTGACGTGCCGGTCCGAGACCCACTGGTCGTTGGTCGGATCGAAGGCGAGCCATTGGTCCGACCCGGGCAGCCATGCCGCGACCCACGCGTGCGACGCGTCCGCGCCGACCACACGGGGTCTGCCCGGTGCCGGACGCGTCGCAAGATAGCCGCTGACGTACCTGGCCGCGATGCCGTGACTGCGCAGGCACGCGAGCGCGACGTGCGCGAAGTCCTGGCAGACGCCGGCGCGCTTGTCGAGGACGTCCGCGACCGTGCTCGTGACCGTGGTGGCGGTCTTGTCGTAATCGAAGTCGGCCTTGATGCGATGCATCAGGTCGGTGACCGCCTCGCCGATCGGACGGCCCGGTCGCAGCGAGGATGCTCCGTACTCGTGCGCGGTGCTGACGTGCCTCACCTTGGGCGATTCCAGCGCGAACTCGGTCGCCGCCCACGCGCGCGGCGAGATTCCGGGGTTCACCAGCGGTCGGGAGTGCTCCCATGGTTGGGAGAGCGCTACCGCGTCGTAGTCCGTCGGCTGGACGGTCACCTCACTGGTGGCGTCGATCGTGAGTCGCGTGTGGGGTGCGCTGACGTGGAAGTACGACACGACATTGCCGTAGCAGTCCACATCGTCGGTGATGTCACCGGGCATCGGATCGATCGCGACCGACCGCCCGGTCACCTGCTGCCAGGCCAGCTCGCGGGGTCGCAGGTGTGCCAGACCGAAGCTGCTCGCGACGTCATCGTCGTACGTGTACGTGGTGCGATGGGTGACCCGGTACTTCACCTGCTCACCTCGGTTGCCGGCGCGGCCGGCACTTCGGTCAGAGACAGCGCCGAGAGAGGCCGCGGGTGGGGTCCGCCACCGAAGTGGACGTGCACGATCGCATCGCCGATTCGCTCCAGCTGCGCTCGCGTCTCCCCGAGAAAGGCCTCCAGAGCCGCCCGGCGCCCGTCTTCGGGCACGGCGAGCGCTCGGATGTCGCTCTGCTCGAGCGTCTGCTCGAGCTGTTCGAGGAGCCGTTCCGGTCGGGTCGATCCGGTGGAGCCGGCCAGCTGCGACACGTGGTCCCGTACATGCCCGAGGGCGAAGGTCAGCGAGCGGGGGTTGCCGGCATCGGCGAGCAGCAGTTCGAGCACGTCGGCGGCGCGGACGCCGCCGCGGAATCGACGCCGGTGCGTGACGGAGCTCTCCGAGGCCATCAGCACGCCACCGAGCACGGCGCGCTCCGTGCCCGCGTCGGCCGAGGCGATCGTGGTGGCGGTGAGCAGGGTGCACACCTGCAGCCCACGCTCGAGGTGGCGCCCCGTCTCGATGGCGTGCCAGCCGTCGTCGCGCATCATGTTCGCCGTGACGCCCTGCAAGGACAGGATGCCGCCCAGCATGCGGCTGGCCGACTCGGCGATCTGCGGGCGAGGGGCTGTGCGCAGCGCCCGCATCGCACGGTCGGTGCTCCCGAACGCGCGCCAGGTGTCGCCGGAGAGCTGATCGCGCACCGCCTCGAGCGCATCGCGCAGACGTTCCAAGGAGTGCGCGGCCGAACCCGGACGATCCGCGTCCACCAGAAGTGACCGCTGTTCGAGGTCCGGATCGCTCCAGCGGGTCCCGCCCAGGCGCTGGAGCGCGCGGAACAGTGCCCGCAGTGCCGCGCCGCCCTGCGTGGTGGAGGTGAAGTCGAGCTGCTCCGCGTACGCGCTGACGGTGATCACCAGCCGCACGAGGTCCTCGGCACGCTCGGCGTACCTGCCGGACCAGAACATGTCCTCGACCGCCCGCGGGGACAGGACCGGGACCGCGCGGGAGAGCGGGACGGGAGCGGGTTCGACCATGCCCTGATCCGGCTCGCCCGGTGAAGCCTTGAGCACCCATACATCTTTGGTGGCCAGGCCGGCGGTGGGGCCGTCGACCAGGGTCGCCAAGCCCCCGACCAGCGGGCGGTAGATCGCACCGTCGCGCACGGTGAACGCCCGCAGCACGAGCGGATGGGGCTGCACGCGTCCGGACGCGCGACCGGACGAACCCCAGGCCGGAGCCTGGGACAGCGGCACGCGGGTCTGACCGACGAATCGGTGCGGCGCGGCCAGAATCCGGGCGCGGAGGGATGCCGGATCCAGGGCGGACAGCTCGGCGGCACGCCCGTCGATCTCACGCACGGTCATCTCTCCGCGGTCGTCGGCAACGGCATCCAGCACCCCGGCCAGCCCGTCGGGCTCGCCGCACCACAGCGTGGGCACGGACGGGAGCCGCAGCTGCTCGCCGAGCAGCCGCTCGCAGACGGCCGGCATGAACGGCATCAGCCCGGGGTTCTCCAGCACACCCGCCCCCAGCCCGTTCACGAGGCGCACGTTTCCGCGCCGCACCGCCTCCGTGAGACCGGCGACACCGAGCTGCGAGCCGGCACGCAGCTCCAGCGGGTCGCACCATTCCGCGTCGACGCGGCGCAGGATCACATCCACGCGCTCCTGCGGCTGCTGCTGCGGGAAACCGGCGGGTTTGATCCACACCGATCCTTCCTGCACGACCAGGTCTTCGCCCTGCACCAGGGGGAACCCGAGGATGTTGGCCAGGAAGGCCTGGTCGTATGCGGTCTCCGAATGTGTTCCGGGCGAGAGCACCACGATGCGGGGGTCGGCGAGCCCCGCCGGTGCCGCCTGCAGCAGCGCGGCCCGCAGCGCCGAGAAATACGGCTCCATGCGATGCAGTCCGGCCGCATCGTAGAGCTCGGGCAGCACCCGCGAGAGGACGCGACGGTTCTCCATGGCGTAGCCCAGTCCCGACGGCGCCTGCACCCGGTCGGTCAGGACGTGCCATTCGCCCGCCGCATCGCGGCCCAGATCGGTGCTGGCGAGGATCAGCGGGTTGGGGTCGAACCCGCGCGGGCGCACGATGGGGCGGAGGAATCCGGAGTGGCCGAACACGACCGCGGCGGGGATGACCCCTTCGGCCAGCAGTCGCTGCTCGCCGTAGATGTCGGCCAGCAGCGCGTTGAGCAGCTCGGTCCGCTGCGCCAGTCCGATCTCCAGGCGTCCCCACGTCACCGCATCCAGCACCAACGGCATGGGGTCCAGCTGCCAGGGCTGCGAGCCGGCGTCGCCGCTGCCGTACGTCACGCCGTCATCGGCCAGCAGAGTCGTGATCTCGGTGTCGATCCGGTCCACCTGGGCCGGAGTCAGGTCCACGGCGATCGCCGCCATGCCCCGCCACGCCGGTCGCAGGGCGCCATCGGCCCCCACCACCTCGTCGAACCTCGCGCCGGTGGCGGGCGTGAACGGAAGGGTCGGCTGGGCCAGCCCGGCCGCATAGTCGCGGAGCACGCTCATTGCGTCGCCCTTTCCCGGGAGGGACGTTCGGGCGTGAGCGCGTCCTCGTCGGAGCGACCCGCGGCTGTCAGTGGCACGGGAACACTCTGCCACGCGGGCAGACGTGTCCGATGCCGCGGCGGCGAGTCAGCGGGCGCCGGCGAACGGCGCGACGGAGCCGGCGGTGGCTGTCTCGGCCGCAGCCAGCGCCACCATCACGTCGTCGGTGAGATCGTCGACGTGCTCGAGCCCGATGGACAGACGCACGACGCCCGCCCCGGGCTTGGCCGGGCCGGCCACGGGCCGGTGGGTGAGCGAGGCGGGATGCTGGACGAGCGAGTCGATGCCCCCGAGCGAGACCGCGTGCTCGATGAGTCCGCACGACTCGGTGAAGCGTGCGGCCGCGTCGTACCCGCCGGCGAGTTCCACCGCGATGATCGAGCCCGGTCCCTCCAGTTGGCGGCCGAGGAGTCCCTTCGGGTCCTGCCCGGGCAGCCCAGGGTAGAAGACGCGTGCAACGGCCGTATGGCCGCTGATCCGCTCAGCCAGCGTCTGCGCGGTCTGCTGCTGTGCGCGCACCCGCAGCGGGAGGGTGCGCAGTCCACGGTGCAGCAGGTACGCGGCCATCGGGTGCAGCAGGCCGCCGGTCAGTGCCCGCACCCGTCGCAGCCGTTCCACCCACTCCTGGTCGGTGGCCACGACCCCGCCCATCACGTCGCCGTGCCCGCCGAGGTACTTCGTCGCGCTGTGCAGCACCAGGGCGGCACCATGGCGGGCAGGCTGCTGGAGGACGGGGGTCGCGAACGTGTTGTCCACGAGGACCGGCACCGCGCCGGCCGCGGCGACGACCTCATCCAGATCGAGCAACTCGAGCGTGGGGTTCGCCGGCGTCTCGACGATCACGAGCCCGGTGTCCGCACGCACCGCCGCGGCGATGGTGTCCGGCGACGCCCAGGTGACGGTCGTACCGAGCAGTCCGCTCTCGAGGACGTGATCGGATCCGCCGTACAGTGGCCGGACTGCGACGACATGGCCCCTGCCTGCCGTCACGGATGCGATCAGGCAGGCCGTGAGCGCAGCCATTCCGCTGGCGAACGCGACGGCGCCCTCGGTGGATTCCAGGTCGGCGAGCGCGTCTTCGAAGCGGGCAACGCCCGGCTGCCAGAGCCGCTGATAGACGGCGCTGCGGTCCGATCCGAGGCTCTGCCCAGTGGCGAGCTCCTCGTAGGCCAGACCGCCGCTTTCCACGTCGGGCAGCGGAAACGTGGTCGAGAAGTCGATCGGCGGGACATGCGTCCCGCTTTCGCGCAAGCCCGCCATGCCGGCGTGCACGGCGCGGGTGTCGAACCGGGGGTGCCTCTTGTCCATGCGCCCAGAACAGCAGAGACTTGCAGCATCAGCAATCCGCTCTGAAGGTCGGCGCCTACAACGGCGTCCTCGTCGAAGATGCTGCACCCGAGCCCTGACGGAGGAGCACCATGGCGCAGGTCCTTAACCTCGACAGGACCGACCGCGCGCTGCTGCGCGCGCTGACCGCCAACGCTCGCGCTTCGGGCGCAGCCCTGGCCTCTGCGCTGGGCATCGCCGAGTCAACCGTCTCCCTGCGTCTGCGCAGGCTGCAGACCAGCGGCGTGATCCGGCGCTACCGGGTCGACCTGAATCCGCTGGCGCTGGGCGCCACGGTTCAGGCGCTCATCGCGATCCGGCTCGTCAAGCATGCCCGCGAGGAGATCGAGGCGTTCCGGCGGGCCGCTCCGGGCCTGCCCGGTGTGCTCAGCCTGTTCCACATGGCCGGCGCCGACGACTTCCTGTTGCACGTCATCGCGCGGGACGCGGCCGAGCTCCGGGAGTTCGTGCTCGCCCACCTGACCGGGCATCCCGCCGTGGCGCACACCGAGACGAACCTCATCTTCGAGCACGCCGACGGGGACGGGTGGCAGCAGCTCATCGGCTGACCGGTGCGCGCGCCGGGCCTACTCGGCGTCGCGCAGCAGCTGCTCGCGCACCTCGCGGCGCAGGACCTTGCCGATGAGCGATCGGGGCAGCTCGTCCAGGGCGAAGAACTTCCGCGGAACCTTGTAGCCGGCCAGGTGCTTACGGCAGTATTCGCGCAGCGCATCGGCGTTCAGCTCGCTGCCCTCCCGCAGCACCACGGCGGCGACGACCTCCTCACCGCCCTTGCGCGGCAGCGCCACGACGGCGGCCTCCTCGACGTCCGGGTGCGCGTGCAAGGTCGCCTCGACTTCGGTGGGGGCGACGTTGAACCCTCCGGTGATGATGATCTCCTTGAGCCGGTCGACGACCGTCACGAAGCCGTCCGGCGAGACCGTGACGATGTCTCCGGTGCGCACCCACCCGCCCGGCAGCAGAGCCTCTGCCGTCTCGGTGGGGCGTCGCCAGTAACCCTGGAACACCTGGGGACCGCGAATGAGCAGCTCGCCCGACTCGCCCAGCGGCCGGTCGACGTGCCAGTCGACGGGGTCCACGACGCGGATCTCGGTGCTCGGGAACGGCACTCCGACGGTGCCCGGGCGCCGGGACGGGCCGATCGGGTTCCCGAGGGCGACCGGGGAGGTCTCGGTCATCCCGTAACCCTCGACCAGCAGTCCGCCGGTGGCTTCCTCCCAGCGCTCCACGGTATCGATCGGCAGGCTCATCGCCCCCGATATGGCGAACCGCACGCTGGTCAGATCGATCTTGCCCCGCTCGGCCGAGCGGGCCAGCTGGTCGTAGATCGGCGGTACGGCGGGCAGGAATGTGGGCGGACTCTTCGCCGCGGCATCCGCCACCAGCTTCGCGTCGTACTTGGGGAACAGAACCAGTCGCGCGCCCAGGCTCATCGCGAATGTCAGGCACAGTGTCATGCCGTAGGCGTGGAACAGGGGCAGCACCGCGTAGAAGGTCTCCTCGCCCTCCTTCAGGCCGGGCACCCAGGCGCGGCCCTGCATCGCGTTGGCACGCAGGTTGCGGTGCGTCAGGATCGCCCCTTTGGGCGCTCCGGTGGTGCCGCTGGTGTACTGCAGCAGAGCGATGTCATCCAGCGTGGGGCGCGGATGCCGTTTGCTCAGCCGCCGGCTATCGACGAGTTTCCGCCAGGTCAGCACGCGCCGTGCCTTCGGCGCCGACGTCAGCTGAGCGCGGGAGGCGCGCGCCCGGGGAATCGGCAGACGCAGCGCCATCCGGGTGGGCAGCGGCATCGCCTCGGTGATGTCCACGCTCACGATCCGTTCCAGCTTCAGATCGGACGGGAAGGCCTCGAGCGTGTCGTAGACCTTGTCCCAGGCGATCGCGAAGCGCGCCTGGTGGTCTTCGAATTGGTGCCGCAGCTCCCGCGCGGTGTACAGCGGGTTGTGCTCGACGACGATGGCGCCGAGGCGCAGCACGGCATAGAACGCCACGACGTGCTGCGGGCAGTTGGGCAGCACGAGGGCGACCCGGTCGCCGGGCACGACTCCGAGTCGGCGCAGACCTTCCGCGGCGCGATCGATCTGCTCGCCGAGGTCGCGGTACCCGGTGGTGGCACCGAAGAACTCCAGTGCGGTGCCGCGGCCGTAGCGGGCGATGCTCGCCTCGATCATGTCCGGCAGTGTCTGGGTGACTTCCGTGATGGAATCCGGCACGCCCGGGGCATACGCGGAGAGCCACGGACGGGATGCGTAGGGATTTCGCGAGTCCATTATTCGAGCCTATTACCGGACGCCTCGGGCTACCGTGGACGCATGACGAGCCCGATCGATCCCACATCCACCTCCGCCTGGGCAGCGCTCACCTCCTCCCGCGCGGCATTCACGCCGGATCTGCGCGGCTGGTTCGCCGCTGACCCCGGCCGGGTGGGACGGCTCAGCTTCAGCGTGGGCGACCTGCACGTCGACCTGTCGAAGAATCTCGTCACCGACGAGATCCTGGCCTCGCTGCTCGACCTCGCCGCGCAAACGGGCGTCGCTGAGCGATTCACGGCGATGCTCGCCGGCGAGCACATCAACACCACCGAAGACCGCGCCGTCCTGCACACCGCGCTGCGCCGGCCGGTCGGCGCCTCGCCGGCGCTCGTGGTGGACGGGCAGGACATCGACGGCGACGTCCACGAGGTGCTCACGGGGGTCTACGCCTTCGCGGAGCGCGTGCGATCCGGTCAGTGGCGCGGCGTCACCGGCAAGCGGGTCACACACGTCGTGAACATCGGGATCGGCGGGTCCGATCTCGGACCCGTCATGGTCTACGAGGCGCTCAAGCCCTACGCGGATGCCGGCATCTCCGCCCGTTTCGTGTCCAACATCGATCCCACCGATCTGTCTCAGACGACCGCGGACCTGGACCCCGAGACCACGCTGTTCATCGTCGCCTCCAAGACGTTCACGACCCTCGAGACGCTGACCAACGCGCGGCTGGCCAGAGACTGGCTGTGGACCGGGCTGGTCGCCTCGGGTGCGATCGACGGCAGTGCCCAGTCGAAGACGGATGCTGTCGCGCATCACTTCGTCGCCGTTTCGACCGCGCTGGACAAGGTCGCGGCGTTCGGCATCGACCCGGTCAACTCGTTCGGGTTCTGGGACTGGGTGGGTGGGCGCTACTCGGTGGACTCCGCCATCGGACTCTCTCTTGCCATCACGCTCGGACCGCAGGTCTTCAGCGAGCTGCTCGCGGGGTTCCACGACGTGGACGAGCACATGCGGACCACTCCGCTCGAGTCGAACGTGCCGGTGCTGATGGGGTTGCTCAACGTCTGGTACTCGAACTTCCTCGGCGCGCAGTCCCACGCGGTGCTGCCCTATGCGCAGCAGCTGCATCGCTTCCCGGCGTACCTGCAGCAGCTGACGATGGAATCCAACGGCAAGTCGGTCCGCTGGGACGGCACGCCGGTGACCACCGAGACCGGTGAGGTGTTCTGGGGCGAGCCGGGCACCAACGGCCAGCATGCGTTCTATCAGCTGATCCACCAGGGCACCCGGCTCATCCCCGCGGACTTCATCGCATTCGCCGAGCCCGCGTATCCGCTGGAGGACGACGGCCGCGACGTGCATGGCCTGTTCCTGGCGAACTTCCTCGCGCAGACCAAGGCCCTGGCCTTCGGCAAGACGGCCGACGAAGTCCACGCCGAGGGCACGACGGGCCCGCTCGTGGCGGCGCGAACCTTCGCGGGGAACCGCCCCACCACCTCGATCTTCGCCCCGGCGCTCACCGGGCGCGTGCTCGGTCAGCTCATCGCGCTGTACGAGCACATCACCTTCACGCAAGGCACGATCTGGGGCATCAACTCGTTCGATCAGTGGGGCGTGGAACTGGGCAAACAGCTGGCGCTGCAGATCGCTCCGGCGATCGAGGGCGACCCGGACGCGCTCGCCGCGCAGGATGCGTCCACCCGCGCGCTGCTGGAGTACTACGCCGCGCACCGGCGCCGCTGAAGCGACCGTCTCAGCTGGCGGGCGCCTCAACCGGCGCGGTGAGGCCGTCCAGGAACGCGCGATGACGCAGCAGAAAGGCGCGCTCGTCGAGGCGCTTCCGGCGCAGCCAGCTGGTGACCTCGTCGTTGCTCTTGCTGGCGTTGCAGGAACGACAGGCCGGCACGATGTTCTCCACCGTGTATCGACCTCCTCGCGACAGCGGCAGCACGCAGTCGCGCTGCAGAGCCGCGGCCGCCGCGCCGCAGTATGCGCAGCCGGCCCACGATGCCCGGATCTGCGCCCACTGCTGCGGGGTCAGATCGTTGTCCGCGGCATCCATCCGCCGTTTCCGCCGACGCGCGGCACGCGCGCGACGGGACTGGGAGACGGCCATGCTCGCCAGCGTAGGCCGAGCGGATGCCGCCACCCGCGCGACGCGGCGGTCAGAGCCTCTTCACCACCGTGAACAGGATGACCGAATCCTCGACCGCCTCGAGCGAGTGCAGACCGTCTGGAACGGTCAGCAGATCTCCGACGGAGCCGTTCCACGAGGCGTCTGCGAATCTCAGCAGCACCCGTCCGGTGAGCACCTGCACCGTCGCCTCGCCGGGATTCTCATGCTCCGAGAGCGCCTCGCCCGCGCGCAAGGCCATCACGGTCTGCCGCAGCCGGCGCTCATGCCCGCCCACCACCGTCTTCGCGCTGCGACCGCTCGGCGCTTCCAGCGCGTGTCCGAGCTCGTGCCGGGCGAGGGCGATCAACGACGTCTTCAGCATGTGCGGACCCCTTCTCGAGGTCACCCGCGCCGGCATGCGCGCCCGGCGGGACAGCGACATCTCGTTCCGCGGACACGGAGGCCGCGGATGCACCCCACGGTAGTCCCCCCGGCCGGTCCCAGCCACGATCACCGGTCTGCATCGACGTGGCCCGAAGCGGGCGGATCGGCACCTCGCGCGCACCCCCGCACCGTGCTGATCAGGACTTTCCCGCGGAGCCGTTCTCACGGTTCTGCCAGCGGGCGCGGAGGTTTCGTCCAGACCGGGAGAGCAGAGTGGAGGTTTCGCGCCCGACCCGAGGGCGCATGGGCCGCTGCGTCGGCCGCTGATCCCCAAGGAAGCCCTTCTCTCCCCATGCTCCACCCGAAGCAAGTTCGCCGTGCCCGCCGTCCGCTCCTCACCCCTCGCGCCACCGCCCTCGGCGTCGCGCTCGCCCTTGTCGCCGGGGCCGGTATCACCACCGCTCTGCCCGCAGCTGCGCTCACACCGGCCGTGGCCGCAGTCGCCCCCGAGGGCGCGGCAGCGGAGACCCTGCGCGAGATCTCGACGGACGCGCACGGGACGCTCGGTGCCGCACGCGCGGTGCTGGCGACGACCGGCACGGTGACGGCCGACATCGCGGCATCGGGCCTTGACCTCGGCGTGGACTCCACGATCATCAACACCGCCGCCCTGCGCGCGGACATCGATCGGCTGTCCGCGCTGAACATCGTCCCGGCGCTGATGCTTCCCGGACTCACCGCGGAGACCGCCGCCGAGACGCGCGAGGTGCGCGCCGAGGTGTCCGAGCTGCGCGATCGTCTCGAAGCGGCGCAGGCGCAGAAGGCGGCCGAAGAAGCGGCTGCCGCCGCCGCGGCCGCGGCACAGCGGGCAGCCGAGGAAGCCGCCGCCGAGGCGCAGCGTCAGGCCGAGGCCGCCGCCGCCGCGCGCGCCGCGGCCAACACCCCCGACGGCGCGAAGGTCATCGCTCAGCAGATGGCCTCCGCCACCTACGGCTGGGGAGGGGACCAGTTCTCCTGCCTCGTCTCGCTCTGGGACAAGGAATCGGGCTGGAACTACCAGGCGTACAACGACTCCAGCGGCGCCACCGGCATCCCGCAGTCGCTGCCGGGCAGCAAGATGGCCAGCGCCGGCTCGGACTGGCAGACCAACGCGGTGACCCAGATCGCGTGGGGCCTCGGCTACATCGACGCGGTGTACGGCTCGCCGTGCAGCGCGTGGGGCCACTCGCAGTCCACCGACTGGTACTGATCCCGCCTGAACCGAGGCCGCGGGCAGTCAGGGGTTCCCGATCGTCCACAGCAGACAGACCGCCGCGGCCTGCAGCGTCAGACAGGCCGCGACGCACCACCACTGACGTCGGCGCGACTGCGACAGCCGACCGTCCGCCAGCAGCGGACTGAGGGGCAGCACCAGCCGGAACAGGCTCTGGGTGGGCAGGAACACGGCCAACAGGTATAGGACGTAGCTCAGCGCGAACGCGACGATCTCCAGGCCCAGCGCGCGCACCGGCGCGGAGAGGATCCACCGGAAGACTGCGAACAGCGCGCACAGCGCCAAAACGACGCCCACCACCCCGAGCCAGGTCCAGGCCATGACCAGGCCGGGCGTGAGCGGAAGGAGATCGGCGTCGCCGAGGAACGGGACCCACCACGCCATTTCGGTCCGGACGTAGGCCCCCGGCTCCCCCGTCACGACCGCGGCGACGACCGGCCACATCAGGCCGGCGATGGCGGTCACCGCACCCGAAACGGCCAGCCCGGTGAGCTGCGATCGGGGTAGCGGATCCTGCGCCCGCAGCATCCATCGCGCCAGCAGCAGGATGCCCAGCGCCAATGCCAGCGCGACCGCCCCGGGCCGCGTGAACGCCGCGATGGCGCCGATCGGTGCGATCCACAGGTATCTGCGGCGCACGGCGAGCAGGAGGGCGGAGAAGATGAGCAGAAGGTAGAGCGATTCGGCGTAGCCGATCACGAAGACGAACGACAGCGGGCCGAGACAGAACAGCACGACGGCCCACCACGACGCGCCGGGCGCGGTGACGCTCCGCAGCAGCGCATACAGCACCACCGTGGCGCCCGCCGAGGCGCCCACGCTGATCAGCACGCCCGCGAGGTGCCAGGAGATGCCGGCCGCGTCGGACAAGGCGCGCTCCAGGAACGGGAACACCGGCAGGAACGCCCAGTTGTTGCGTTGGATATCGCCCTCGAGGTCGACAGGGAGCACGACGGGGTAGCCCTGGGTGGCGATGACACCGTAACGGTCCGCGTCCCACCCGGTCAGGAAGCGCAGGAATGTGGACACCGGCTCGCTGTCGGGCCCGAAGGTCCACTTCCCCGCTCTGGCGAGCTGGAAGGCCGCCCACAGGAAGGCGAGATTCACCGCACGGCCGATGGCCCACAGCAGCAGCACCGGCCAGGCCCAGCCGCGGGACAGGGGAACCTGCTCACGACGTGGGGCCAGCAACTGCGAAGCCGCGACGCGCAGGCGGATCCGCCAGCGGGCCAGAGTGGCCGATCCGCGCTGAAGCCTGTCCGGGGCGTAGGTCACGTCGCGTCCTCGGTGCTCAGCGGCCGCGGGTGGCCGGGGTCATGGTGTCCTCTCGTCGGGTCGCTCGCCGATAAGGGTCCGCTGCCGGAGAGCGACGCACAAAGGGGTTGACGGCACCGCGCTCGGCTGGCACGACCGTCGCGTCCGCCGCGACACGGAATCGCCATGTCGGTGCGTGGGCCCGGGCATCAACCCGGATAGCGCGGCGTCAGTCCCCCGGTGTCGCGGCGGAGTCCTCCGGCGAGCGCTCGCCGGCATCCGACTCGGCCGCCGCGGCATCCTCTCTCACCTCATCGGTGACGGCGTCGGTGGGCGGGGCATCGTCGGCACGGGCGTCGTCGGCGTGTCTGGTGTGCGGCGTGGGATCGCTCATGGGTTCTTCCTCTCGTCGCCGCCATTCTGGCCAGCACCGCGGACGCCCGGTGCCCGGTTGACAGCACCGATGCGCGCGCGTAGGCGGTCGCCGCCTGTCGGCAGGCCGCGACCGGGTGCCGAGCCGCCGTGCTCGCCCGCCGTCCGTCGCCGGACTCGGGTGCCGGCCGCGTCGTGCCACTGCCCTCAGGCGGGCTCCTCCGCGGCGGCGACCGCGCCAAGGCCGAGGTGGCGGCGCAGGGCGGTGGAGACGTCGGCGACCTCGGCGAGCTGCTCGGGGGTCAACGCCTCCAGGAACAACTCCCGCACGGCCTGCAGGTGCGGGACGGATGCCGCGCGGAAAGCCTCGCGGCCCGATTCGGTCGCGCTCACCTCGACACCGTGCACGTCGTCAGCGCAGGGGACCCTGCGGATCAGCCGACGCTTCTCCATCCGTCCGAGGTGATGCGAGAGACGGCTGCGCTCCCAGTCGATCAGCGCCGCCAGTGCGGAGGACCGCAGCGTCTGCTGCGGTGCCTCGGTCAGAGCGAGCAGGACCTGGTAGTCGCCGGCCGACAACGACGACCGGCTCTGCAGGCGGCTGCCCAGGCGCGTGCGCAGAATGTCCGCCGTCTCGACGTAGTCGCGCCAGATGCGCAATTGCTCGCGCGTGGGCATCGTCCGACGGTTCTGGACCATCTTGTCTCCTCGGGAATTGATACGTCAATACCGATGTTAGAGCATTGACACGTCAATCCGGAGGGACCGGCGACGAGGAGGAACGCAGAGCATGAGCGATTTCACCGAACTGGAGTTCGGCATCGACACATTCGGAGACCTGCCGCTCGACGATCACGGCGCCGTCGTCTCCTACGGGCAAGCGATCCGCGCCACCCTGGAGGAGGCGGTGCTGGCCGACGATCTCGGCATCGACGCTATTGCGATCGGCGAGCACCACCGCCCCGAGTTCGCGATCTCCTCCCCCGAGACCGTGCTCGCCGGGATTGCGACCGCGACCGACCGGATCCGTCTGGGATCAGGCGTCACCGTGCTGTCATCCGACGACCCGGTACGGGTGTTCCAGCGCTTCGCCACCGTCGACGCGCTGTCCCACGGGCGCGCCGAGGTCATCCTGGGCCGAGGGTCCTTCACCGAGTCGTTCCCTCTGTTCGGATACGACCTCTCCGACTACGAGGTGCTCTTCGACGAGAAGATCGACCTGTTCCACGCTCTGCTCGACGAGAAGCCGGTCACGTGGGAAGGAACCACGCGTGCCGCGTTGCACGAGGCCGATGTCTTCCCCAAGACCGACTCGGGGCGGCTGCGCACCTGGGTCGGCGTCGGCGGCACGCCGCAGTCCGTGGTGCGCACCGCGCAGTACGGATTTCGGCTCATGCTCGCCATCATCGGCGGCGCACCCGCCCGCTTCGCCCCGTACGTCGACCTGTACCGGCGGGCCGCGCAGCAATTGGGAACGACCGCATATCCGGTGGGCATGCACTCCCCCGGTTTCATCGCCGAGACGGATGCCGAGGCCAGAGAGATCTTCTACCCCGGTTACAAGGTGATCCGGGACCGGATCGGGGCATTGCGGGGATGGCCGCCCGTGCAGCGCTCCGAGTTCGAGGCCGACGTCGAGCGGGGCTCGCTCTACGTCGGCTCGCCGGAGACCGTCGCCCGGAAGATGGCCGATGCGATCAGGGCGCTCGATGTCGGCCGGTTCGACCTGATCTACACGGCCGGCGGCGCCCTGGCCGCCAGCGCCCGCCTTCGCGCCGTCGAGCTGTACGGCACGAAGGTGGTTCCCAGGGTCCGGGAGCTGCTCGCCGAGAGCCCGGCCCAGTCGGTCATGGCCGGCGCGTCGTTCCGGCGATGACCCAGCGCAACGGGGACGTCACGATGCGCGACCGCACCACCATCGGCATCCTGGGCGCCGGCAAGGTCGGCACGGTCATCGCCCGCCTGGCGCTGGCCGCCGGATACCGGGTGCTCATCGCCGGCTCGGGCCATCCGGATCGGATCGCCCTCACGGTCGAGGCGCTCGCGCCCGGCGCGGCCGCCGTGCGCCCGGAAGAGGCCGGCCGCGGGGCCGACATCGTCGTGCTCGCGCTGCCGCTGGGCAGGTATCGCCGCCTCCCGGTCGCGGACCTCGACGGCAAGCTCGTCGTCGACGCGATGAACTACTGGTGGGAGACGGACGGCATCCGCGACGACCTGAACGACCCGCGCACCTCCACGAGCGAAATCGTCCAGGGCTTCCTGGCCGGTGCACACGTCGTGAAGGCGCTGAACCACATGGGCTACCACGATCTCGAGGAAGAGTCCCGACCCGGCGGGGTCGCCGGGCGCAAGGCGATCGCGATCGCCGGCGATCGTCCGGGCGACCTGGCACGCATCGCCGATTTCGTCGACGATCTGGGCTTCGACCCCGTCGTCGCGGGCCCGCTCGCGGCGGGCGTGGTCCTGCAGCCCGGCAATCCGACTTTCGGAGCCGACCTCCCGGCCGAGGACCTGCACTCACTGATCGAGGCGACCTCTGCCACGGTTCGGTCCCGGCCGCTCATCACCCGCCCCGACAGCACCACAACGCACGGACCACACCACGAAGGAGCACTGCAGAAATGACCAAGATCGCCATCATCCTCGGAAGCACACGTCCCGGACGCAACGGCAAGCAGGTCGCCGACTGGGTCCTGGAGCAGGCCGCACAGCGGGAGGATGCCGAATTCGAGCTCGTCGACCTCGCCGACTACGCCCTGCCCCATCTGGACGAGCCGATGCCGCCGGCCATGGGCCAGTACCGCAACGACCACACCCGGGCATGGTCCGAGAAGATCGCCGGGTTCGACGGGTACATCTTCGTCACCCCCGAGTACAACCACTCCACGTCCGGCGTCCTCAAGAACGCGATCGACTATCTGCACGCCGAGTGGAACAACAAGGCCGCCGCGCTGGTGGGATACGGCGGGGTGGGCGGAGCGCGCGCGATCGAGCATCTGCGGCTCGTCTTGGCCGAGCTCCAGGTCGCGACGGTGCGCCAGACCCTCACCCTGTCGCTCATGACGGAGTTCGAGAACTACTCCACCTTCACCCCCGGCGAGTACCAGGCCACCCTCCTGAACGCGCAGTTCGACCAGCTCATCGCCTGGTCGGAGGCCCTCCAAGGGGTCAGGCACCCGGCGGACATTCAGGCGGCGGCCTGAGCCGCTGGGAACCACCGCCCGTCACAACGATCGTCCGGCACGTGGTTGCCGGTGAAAGGAAAGAAGCAATGGCAACTGTGACCTTCGACCAGGCGACGCGCGCCTATCCCGGCGTCCCGCGCCCGGCCGTCGACAGGCTCGACCTGGACGTCGCCGACGGCGAGTTCCTCGTCCTGGTCGGACCCTCCGGTTCCGGCAAGTCCACCTCGCTGCGGATGCTGGCCGGCCTGGAAGAGGTCAACTCGGGTCGGATCCTGATCGGCGACCGCGATGTCACCGATATCCCGCCGAAGGACCGCGACATCGCGATGGTGTTCCAGAACTACGCGCTCTACCCGCACATGACCGTCGCCGAGAACATGGGCTTCGCCCTGAAGATCGCCGGCGTCGGCAAGCACGAACGCGCCGAACGCGTCCTGGAGGCGGCGAACCTGCTCGATCTCGTGCCGTTCCTCGAACGCAAGCCGAAGGCGCTCTCCGGCGGCCAGCGTCAGCGCGTCGCGATGGGCCGCGCGATCGTGCGCCAGCCCCAGGTCTTCCTGATGGACGAGCCGCTGTCCAACCTGGACGCGAAGCTGCGCGTGCAGACGCGCACCCAGATCTCCTCGCTGCAACGCCGCCTGGGCGTCACCACCGTGTACGTCACGCACGACCAGGTGGAGGCGCTGACGATGGGAGACCGGATCGCGGTGCTCGCCGACGGTGCGCTGCAGCAGGTCGGCACGCCGCGGGACCTGTACGAGAACCCGACCAATCTCTTCGTCGCCGGATTCATCGGCTCGCCCGCGATGAACCTGTTCACCGCGGACGTGACCGAGCACGGTGTGCGGTTCGGCACCGACACCGTCCAGATCGGCCGCGACGTTCTCGCAACCACCGGCCCTCGTGTCACCATCGGCGTCCGACCGGAGGACATCACGGTCGCCGGCGCAGGGGGTTCGGGGCTCGCGCTGACGGTCGACCTCGTCGAGGAACTCGGCGCTGACGGCTACCTCTACGGGCATGCCGGCGTCGACGGCGAGCGCATCGACGTGATCGCGCGCGTCGACGGGCGGGTCCACCCGAGCACCGGTGACACGGTCACCGTGACCCCGAAGCGTGGCCGGATCCACGTCTTCGATCTGACCAGCGGAGTGCGGCTGAGCCGCACCGTCGCGGGCGCAGCCGTGTGAGTCGCAGAAGCCGTGGATGCCTGTCACACCCATCGCATCGGAGACGAAGCGCTCCACACGCAGGTGCAGGTCGAACCGGTCACGCAGCGTCGCAATCTGCTCCATCATCGGAGACTCATGATGGCGATCGTCGTCCCGTTCCGCCGCCTGCTGCAGGCACAGGGCGCGTGTGCGACGGGATAACAGTCGGCTCCGCCGCGGATGCGGCGGCGCGGCCGTGACCAATCGGTCCGTCTCCCGGAAATCGACGGCAGGTGGTCATGTGGCACTCTCAAAGAGTGCGGTCGAAGGAGAGGCTTGTTGTTGGCGTCGAGAACGCGGCAGCCCGGGATGGCTTCGCGCTCGATGCCAATCAGCGAGCGTTACTCGAGCGGCTGGCAACTCTCGGCGCATATCTCGATCGCGGCACCTCACGCCGATCCTCCCCGCGCAGCCTCTACATCCACGGCGACGCAGGACGAGGCAAGTCGTGGCTCGCTGATGCCTTCTACGCGGAGCTTCCGCGGGCTCAGAAGACTCGCGTGCATTTCCATGGCTTCTTCGACGAGCTGCACCGCAGCATCCACGATCACCGAAGTGAACGAGATGCCGTCGAACGCGCGATCGACGACATCACTCAGAACAGTCGCGTGCTCTTCTTCGACGAGCTCCATGTCCACGATTCCGGCGACGCGCGGCTCCTGACTCGTCTGCTGGATCATGTCTTCCAGCGCGGCTTGACCGTCCTCGCGACCTCGAACTATGCCCCGGACGATCTGCTGCCGAATCCGATCTGGCACCACGTCTTCGAACCGGGCATCGCGCTCATCAAGACACATATGGACGTGTGGAATCTCGACGGTCCCGTCGACTACCGCACTGTCAATGAAGACCACTGCCGCGGCTTCGCTGCCGGCACGTGGACAATGATGCCCGCCCGTGTCGCGCCGACTGAGGAGAAAATCATCGCCGTCCATGGACGGGCGTTCACGGTGACGTCAGCGGATGACGACGAACTGCTCGCCACTTTCGACCAGCTGTGCGCAACAGCAACGTCGACGATCGAGTACCTGCACTGGTCGCGAGCCTTCTCCCGATGGGCCATCACCGACATCCCCGCATTCGGAGACGCCGACGCGGAGGCTCAGCAGCGCTTCATCAACCTCATCGACGTGCTGGTCGACGCCGACGTACCAACGAGATTCTCATCGACCGTCGACCTACCCGTCTTCCTCGCGGACGCGTCCGAACGACCCGACGCCTTCCGCATGGCAAGCCGCCTTCAACTCCTCAAGGTCACTCTGTACGCCACGTAGCCGGCAGCAGAGACGCGTCAACTGTGGCAGGTCGCTTCACGATCTGCCAGTCATCCCAACCTCCGCCGGGCTGCACACGAAGCACGGCGCCGCGGTTTGTCACTCGCCCGTCGTCCAGCAGTTGCGTGCGCCGAACACCGGTTCAAAGAATCACAAAAAGATAACGGAAACCCCTTCCCTTCCGTTACCTCGTCGTTATAGAGTTCAGCTACGGAAGTTGTTTTGCTGTGGCAACGACCGCATGTGATTGCAGGAAACTCTTGGTGCAAGGGACAAGGGCCGGTCGGTAAGCCTCTCCGACCGGCCCTGACTTGTGCCCGCTCCGATCGGGCCGGGCGCACGCCGCCCTAGACCCCGCCGCCGCCTCCGCCGCCTCCGCCACCACCGGCCGAGCCACCGCCACTGGAGCCGCCGGAGGTCGACGCCGACGAGGACGAACTCGCCGACAGCGAGCTGATCCCGGCGGCGAAGGACGCCGCGCTGAACCCGTGCGAACCCGCATACCATCCGGGCGAATGATTCTGCTCGTAGAGCACGGCCAACTGCTCAGCCCACTGCTTCTCCTGGCCGAAGACGACCGCGTACGGCAGCAGCACCTCGTACAGCTTGAGCATCTGGGCAGGATCCCGAGGGTTGATCCGGACGCGCTCGGCGCCCTCCGGCGACTGAAGCATCCGGATGCGGTCGGCTTCAGCCCATTCGATGAATTCCTTGAGTCCCTTCAGGTGATCGCGCACCTCGGCGCCCGCGGCGGTGAGCGGTTTCCGGGAGATCAATCCGATCACGATCAGCAGTCCCAGAACTGCTCCGATGATCATCAGGATGGGCACGCCGGGATCGACCGCGCTGCCGAGGGCGAAGACTCCGGCGAAGGCGACGAGGATCAGCGCGCCGATGGCGATCAGCACCGGCCATGCCCGCACGGAAGCCGGAACTTCGCGGCGCAGCCCACGCTGCGTGAGTTCTTGATTGGCCAGTTTCAGGATCTTCTGCGCCGCGGAAGAGAACCGGGTGTCGGTGCCGCCGAACTCGTACTCGGCGCCCGGTTCCAGAGCCGGGAAAAGACCTTCCAGCAGCAGCATTCCGTCGCCGTCTGCGCGTGAGGGATCGATCAGCTGCGCTTTGAGCTTCACGCCTCCGAACAGCTTCCGCGTTCCCTCGATGATGCGGATGCTGCCCACCACCGCCTGCTCGAGAACCTCGGCCGGTATCGCCTTGGTGGTGTGCCCGAGCAGCACCGCGCTCTCCAGCGCGTCGATCCCGGGTGGGGGCGTGTATTCGGCGATGATCGTCCGCCGCCCTGGGGCGTCGCGCAGCCGGCGTGCGCGCGTGACGATGGCGAAGAGCACCGCAGCCAGCACACCGAGTCCGCCGATCCCCTGCACCCAGCCCCATGGCGAGGCGAGATAGGACGAGTCGAACGCCGTGAAGGTGCCCTCCTCGAATGCGATCGCAATGGTCACAGTCTGGTAGGCGTACACCGGGGCCGCAGCGGCCACGATCGCCGCGGCCCCGTCAGCGGCCGCCTCTGTACTGATCGGACACGTCTGCTCCGATCCCTGGGAACCCACGTAGCAGGCCTGGGAGCCGGTCAGGGAGCCGGCGAGGTCGGCCGGAACGGTCACGCGGACGTTGACGCGACCGAACTCCTGCGGCCACGCCGTCCCGTTGACGTCCCAGTAGAACTCGTCGACGCCGGTGTCCTGGAAGAACCGTGTGACGTTCTGCAGCCTGTAGGTGAACACGTAGGTCTGAGCACCGTGCACGTAGTCGTCGGCGCGCGAGGTCATGCTGTACTCGCCGTCCTCGGAATCGGTCTCCGCCTCGCGCGGGTTGCCATTGCCGTCGGTGATCGAGACCAGCTCGGGGTGCAGCGGCGCGCCCAGATACGTCTCGGGGATGGTGCGGCGCATGCCACGGTTCTGGTCCGCCTCGGGAAACAGCGCGACGAACCGCTCCTGCACCAGCAGCGTGCTCGCCCCGTCCGGGTCGCGGCCGAGGGTGTACTCCACGTCCAGGCTCTCGAAGGAGAAGTCTTCGACGTCGTGGGACACGGAGGCGACGACATCCGCAGCGGAGGCCCGGTCCGGGGGCGCCGCCAGCAGGGCCAGCGGCAGCCCGACGGCGATGAAAGCGATCCCGAGCACGCGCATCAGCTGTGAACCCATATCGGTCAGCCTATGCGCGGGGCCGTGCGACCCAGTAGCCCGGGAGGTTCGCCTACAGTGGTGCGTATGACCGACCGCCGCCTCGCGATCGAAGCCTGGGAGAGCCTGTTCCGCGCTCAGCACGAGGTCTTCGGCGTGATCAGCTGCGACTTCGACGACACCGGTCTGTCCCAAGCGGAGTACGACGTCCTGCTGACGGTCACGCGTGCGCAGGACATGACCGCGCGGCTGCGCGACGTGACCGCGAACATGCTGATCAGCCAGCCCAGCGTGTCCCGCCTCGTGGACAAGATGGCCGCCCGCGGACTGGTCTCCAAATGGCCGGACCCCGAGGATGGTCGCGGATCCCTGGTGCGCGCGACCGCCGAGGGCGCCGCCGCGTTCCGCAAGGTCGCCTCACTGCACGGCAGGTCGATCGCGGAGCGCATGTCGCGGCTGGATGACGGGGAACTGCAGCAGCTCCGGGACCTCACCGCCAAGCTCCGCGAGAAGAAGGACGCCTGACCGCTGCCGCGCAACGGCACGCCGTCACGGCGTACGTCGCCGGAGTGTAGCGGAGGCGACGACCAGCGATGCGGCTGCGAAGGCCGCCACGACCAGCAGCGGTCGGTAGAGGTCC
Organism: Microbacterium sp. zg.B48; assembly: GCF_024623505.1. Taxonomy (NCBI): domain Bacteria; kingdom Bacillati; phylum Actinomycetota; class Actinomycetes; order Micrococcales; family Microbacteriaceae; genus Microbacterium; species Microbacterium sp. zg.B48. The sequence goes on along the minus strand of NZ_JANJFE010000017.1, from coordinate 18,793 downwards.
CATCCCTCCTCCCCTGCCGTCACCGCGTTGACCGCGTCGATCGCATAGCTCAGGGGCAGCCAGTCCGATATCGCGGACAGAACATCCGGCATCTGATCCCGCGGCATGAAGAGCCCGCCGAGGAGGATCTGCGGGAACACGATCAGCGGCATGAACTGCACCGCCTGGAACTCGGTCCGCGCGAACGCGCTGGCGAGCAGGCCGAGCGCGGACCCCAGGATCGCGTCGAGGACCGCCACCACGCCAAGCTGCCACACCGGTCCGTCGACCTGCAGCCCGCACACCAGCACCGCGAAGGTCACCGTGAGGATCGCCTGCAGCATGGCCATCAGCCCGAAAGCCAGGGCGTACCCGATGATGAAGTCCGCTTTGCCGAGCGGTGTCGTCATCAGCCGCTCGAGCGTGCCCGACCGCCGTTCACGCAGCGTCGTGATCGAGGTGACGAGGAACATCACGATGAACGGGAACAGTGCCAGGATGCCGCCCCCGAACTGGTCGAACACGCCGTCCTGATCGCTGAACAGCCACGCGAACAGCCCGACGAGCAGGCTCGGCGCGATCAGCATCAGGGCGATCGAGCGCGGGTCATGGCTCAGCTGCCGGAGTACGCGGCCGGCGGTGGAGAACGTGCGGGTGATGGTCATCTCCCGTCCCCCCATCCGCGAGGCCCGCGTCTGCGCCGGCGGCCGTCCGGTTCGGGGAGGTCATGCCCCTGCGTGGCGAGCGGGCGAGCCGCTGCTTCCGCGCGGGGGTGCGCGGCGGCGTCGCGCTCGACGAGTGTGAGGAAAGCGGCATCCGGATCGTCCGCACCGGTCTCGGCCCGCAGGCCGTCCGGCGTGGTGTCGGCGATGATGCGACCAGCGCGCATCAGCAGGAGCCGGTCGCAGCGCAGGGCCTCGTCCATCACATGGCTGCTCACGATCAGCGTCGTCCCGGCGTCGGCGAGACGGCGGAAAAGCGTCCACAGCTCGGCGCGCAACACCGGGTCCAGTCCGACCGTCGGCTCGTCCAGCACGATCAGCTCCGGTGCGCCGAGCATCGCGACGGCCAGCGAGACGCGGTTCTCCTGCCCGCCGCTGAGCGAGCCGACGCTCTGATGGCGCTGCGCTGCCAGTCCCACCTCGGCCAGGACGCGATCAACGTCCCGGCGCGGTGCGCCGATCAGGCGGGCGAAGTAGGTGAGGTTCTGGCGGATCGTGAGGTCGTCGTACACCGACGCCGCCTGCGTGTCGTAGGCGACCCGACGTCGCTGCGACGCGGTGCCGGCCGGATGCCCGAGCACGGACACCGTGCCCGCACGGATCCGCTGGACACCCACGATCGCGCGCATGAGCGTCGTCTTACCGCACCCGGAGGGCCCGAGAAGCCCGGTGATCTGGCCGCGGGGGATGTCGAGTTCCAGTCCGTCGAAAACCGTGTGCGAGCCGCGCTGCACCGTCAGGCCGCGCACCGCGACCGCGCCGGCAGCAGGCGTCGCCCCCCTCGACGAACGCAGTTCACTCATCACAGCGAAATCGGAGATCGGTCATGGATTCGGATGCTGTGCCCGCCGGCATCCGAATCCAGCGCGCCCGTCCGCATCGGCCCGTCCGAACCTCAGCCGGCGGGACGAGACGCTTTGCCATCCAGCCACAGGGTGTCGGAGGCGTCGCTGTGCGTGCCGCCTGAGTCCACATGCTTGGCGCCGATCGCGGGACCCTTGGTGATCACGTGGACGAGCGCCATCGCGTGACCGCGTCCGAGACCATAGTCATCCGCGAGCCAGCTCACGATCTCGCCCGCCTTGGTGCCTGGCCCGAACCCCTTCTCCGACGCCAGTTCGATGAACTGACGAGGGGTGAGACCGGTCTTGTCCTCGATGGTGTCGAGGTATGCCTGGAACGACATGTCATTGTCCTCTCCGCCGCTCTTGCGGTTCGCTCGATCAGCCCGGTGGAGCCGCACGGTGGGTGCGAGCCGCTCCACCATATCGTCCGCCGTCACGGAAGGAATCCCCGGTACCGAAGCGGGACCCGCGGCCACGCCGGCGGCACTCCTCACCAGCGGTTGTGGACTTCCTCGGCCCACCCGAGGATCCCGGTGAAGGGGATGACCTCACCCGCCGCGGTCGCGAACGAGCCGGCCCAATACCCGAAGCACTGATCCGTCCGCGACGCCACGACGCCGAGGTTCGTGCGGGTCACCTTGTCGTAGAACGGTGCGAAGGACGCCGTCAGCCCTCCGCCGTGGATGCGCCACGGTCGTCGCCACTGCGCGAGGTCGTACTCCCAGTGCAGGTCGTCGTGGATCTTGTGCAGGCGCCCGTCGACGAGCATCGCGTTCTCGGTGATGCCGGTGCCATCCGTCCACCCGCCGCCGACCTGGATGCCGATCACCCGTCCGTCGCTGCGGCCCGAGCCGGCGCCCCAGTTCCAGCGGATGTCGTACGGCCAGCGCCCCCTTCCGTGATCGAGCACCGCCCAGGATTCCCCGGCGGGGACCACGTGCGTGACGCCCGCGATCGTGACACTCCCGGATGCGGGCCGGGCGATGTCCTTCACCGTGTACTGGAACCGCGCATCGCTCCACGGCACCACGACAGCGAGCCGTTCATGGCCGACCGGAAGCTCGGCGATCACGTCGAATGAGGCATTCCGGATACTCGCCCGCAGGCGCGTCCCGGTCTGCGATGGCACGGCGCCGGCGCTCATGACCGGATCGATGTCGATCTCCAGTCCCTTCGCCCGAGCGCGCGCAGGCCCGTCCTCGAGCGAGCCCGGCAACCGGACGCCGCGCGCGGGGATGACGGTGACCGCCTCGCTCCACACCGTCTCGGTCCGGCGGTCGAAGATCCACACCTCATGCACGGCCGCATAGTCGATCGCGGATACGGTCAGCGCGAGGATGTGCGTGGGGGTGGTGACGTTCCAGTACTCCCACCGCTTGTTGCGTCCCCGTCCGCGGCCGAGCCCGGTCGTGTCGATGATCGGCTGCCTGGCCCAGCCGACGGCGTCCGGTTCCAGGCGCCCGGCCCGCGTCAGCGAGACCGGCGCGGTCAGTTCGCGGGGAATCATCCGTTGATCCTAGATTCCGCACGTCGACGCATCGCGCAACCCGCCGCACCGTGATGGCCGCTCGTCGAGGCCCGTCGCGCGTCTTCGAGCGCGGGAGGATGACCGCGCGCCGGCGTCACCGGGTCGCGGGGACGACGAGCTTGCCGATGACGTTGGTGGCGAGCTCGGTGAACCAGAGCACGCCCTGCGCGCCGGGACGGATGCGGTGCATGATCGTACCGGTGCTGGGCACATCGAACGCGGTCACCGAGTCGACGTGCAGCGGGGTGGCGGAGCCTGCGGCCTCGCGAAGCGCCTCCCCCCGTACGCGCAGCAGCTTGTCCGGGCCGGCCGGCTCGGGATTGTTCCCGTCGACGTATTGCTGGACCCAGACATCCCCGTTCTCGTCGAACGACAGGGCGGCCAGCAGTAGGTTCTCCTGCGAGGCCGGCAGCGCCACCTCCACGATCGTGCCGTCCAGACTCACGCGGCCGAGGCGGTTGGTCGCCTCCTGCGTGAACCAGAGCGCGTCACCGGCGGGATCGACCGCGAGCGCGATGGGGCGGGAGTTCGGAGTCGGGATGTCGTACTCGGCGAGGGTGCCGTCGGCGTCGATGCGGCCGATCCGGTTGGCGATCAGCTCCGTGAACCACATCGCCCCGTCGGGCCCGGCGACGATGTAGATCGGCTTGCTGTCGGCGTCCTGCAGCGGGAACGCCGTGACCGTGCCATCCGGGTCGACCCGGCCGACGTTGCCGCCCTCCTTGCCCGTGAACCAGAGCGTCTCGCCGTCGGGCGCCACCGCCAGCCCGTGTGGGCCAGGGTTGCTTACGACGCAGGTCGCGCAGCTGCCCACCAGGTCGAAGGTGCGCGCGATTCCGCCGTCCGCGCCCAGCTGCACGACCGCGCCGGCGAACTCCAGCCCGACGAACAGCCGGCCCGCGGTATCGAACACGATGCCGTGCGGCCCTGACCCCGCCGGGAGCTCGGTGAAGCTCATGCTGCCGTCGTCGCGGACGCGCGTGACGGTGCCCTCGTTCTGGCCGGTCACCAGGACCTCGCCGGTGTCGGGATCGTAGGCGATCTCGTGAGTCGAGCCGTCGCCGCCGTGTTCGTGCCCTCCCGCGGCGGGTGCGCTGGGCATGGCAGGCTGCCCCGGATCGCGGTCCGGGTAGGCGATCGGGAACTCGGTGACGGTCGGCGCGATGTCCGGGCTCAGCGACGAGCACGCCGCACAGCACAGCAGCAGGGTGACGCCGAGGGCGGCGATGCGCGCTTTCATGGTCCTCCGTCGGTCCGGGCTACCGGAAGTCGATGATCGCGAGGTTCAGCGGGAGCTGCGTGGTTCGCGCATCGGGCTTCGGCAGCTTGCCCGCCAGGAACGTGCCGCTGAGGTAGTCGTCCGCATCGGCGATCGACTGCGGCGAGACCTGCCCGTCATAGTCGAAGCTCTTCAGTTCGTACGGCAGCGAGTCCGCTTCCACCAGGCTCGGTCCGTCCATCAGCTGGAAGTGCAGGTGGGACGCGTTGGCGTTGCCGGTGTTCCCGAGGTGCCCGAGCACTTGGCCCTCGACGACCGTGTCTCCGACCTTGACCGTGAGGGATCCGGAGATCATGTGGGCATACATCGCGTACACCCCGTCGCCGAGGTCGAGTACGACGTGGTTTCCGTCGACGTTCTCGACGGTCAGCTTCGCGGCCAGTTCCGGGTCGTGCGCGGGCAGGACGCCCGGTGCGTTGGCCGGCATGCCGTCCAGGATCGAGACCACCGTGCCGTCGGCGACCGCGAGGATGTCGGTGCCGTAGTCGACGTAGCTCTCGTTGCTGGTCTTGTCCCCCGAGTAGAACTGCCCCTTGTCGTCGGTGCGCTTCCAGTCGATCGCGAAGCGCTGGCTGTTGTTCAGCTTTCCGTTGACGGACATGAGGGAGCTGCGGTGCGGGAAGCCGGGCTCGCAGCATCCGTTCAGCGCGATCCAGTTCTCTCCGCGCACGGGCGGTGCGATGACCGGCACGGCCTGGCTCGAGAAGGCCACCGGCGTGGTCAGGTAGTCGATCGGTCCGGGCGCGCCGAACGCGGGCGAGAGCGCGCCCGTTCCGACGATGCGGTGAAGCAGTGCCGCGGGTGCGCGGTCCAGCGAGTCGAAGGCGAAGTCGATGAAGACGACGCGGCTCTCCTGGGGCGGGACGGTCGCGCTGTCGATGTAGCCGGCCGGAAGATCCCGCAATCGGTTGCAGTCGCCGAAAGCGCAGGTGGGGTCGATGAGTGCTGTGCCGGAGAAGCTGGCCACGATCTTCGCCGGGTCCGCTGCGTCGACGACCTCGATGGTGTCGAGGCTCGCCGGCACCTGCGTGGCGTTCATCAGGTGCAGGTCGTACGCGACGTGGTATTTGCCGTCGGTTCCGCGGAACGGCAGGGGCGGGTTGCCGATCGCGGTCAGGGTGAGTGCGGTGAACGTGTCGGGCACGCTCACGCCTGGAACGGACCCGGTCGGCGGTGCCGCAGTCGTGGCGGCTGAGGCACACCCCGTCGCGAGAAGTGCGATCGCGGTGAGCAGGGAGACGAACAGGGCGGGTACACGGCGAGATGTCACGCAGGGGGCTCCGAATCTGAAGTTTCCCTCGAAACTACCAGCCCTCCGCGAGCCTTCTGGCGAGGTCATGCAGTCACGGCGCTACGTCGGAACGGCGTATCACCAGCGCGGAATACGACCGGGCGGATGCCGCAGCTCGCGTCTCCGCGCCCGTCAGCATTCGATGACGTTGACGGCGAGCCCGCCCTCGCTGGTCTCCTTGTACTTGTGGGACATATCGATGCCCGTCTGGCGCATCGTCTCGACGACGGTGTCGAGCGAGACGTAATGGCTTCCGTCGCCGCGCAGCGCGAGACGCGCCGCCGTCACCGCGGTCGACGCCGCGATCGCGTTCCGCTCGATGCAGGGAATCTGCACCAGCCCGCCGACCGGGTCGCAGGTGAGACCGAGATGATGCTCCATCGCGATCTCCGCGGCGTTCTCGATCTGGCGATTGGTGCCGCCCATGACGGCGGTCAGGCCCCCCGCCGCCATCGCGCACGCCGAGCCCACCTCGGCCTGGCAGCCCCCTTCGGCGCCCGAGATCGACGCGTTCGCCTTGAACAGCGAACCCAGGGCGGTCGCGGTGAGAAGGAATCGACGGATGCCGCGCCGGCGGTTCGCTTCGGCGATCAGCGCCTCGTCCGCGGCGTCCGGCACGATCGGGCCGAGCTGCTGCCGGCCGGCGAAGCCCATCAGGGCACTGCCGACCAGCTCGCCGTAGGGCGTGACCGCATTGCGGGCCCCGAGGCCGGAGTCGGCCAGGAAGCGCCACCAGTACATCGCGACGGCCGGCAGGATTCCGGCTGCGCCGTTGGTGGGAGCCGTGACGACGCGACCGCCGGCCGCGTTCTCCTCGTTCACCGCGAGGGCGAAAGCTCCGAGCCACTCCCCCGGCAGCTCCCGGCGTCCGTCGTGCTCGGCCGCCTCCAGCTGCACGCGGATGGCCGGTGCGCGGCGCTTGACCTTCAGGATGCCTGGGAGCACGCCATCGTGGCGAAGACCGGCTTCCACGCACTGCGACATCGCGTCCCAGATCGTGTCCAGTCCGGCGGCGATCTCGTCGTCGCCGCGCAGCGCCTCTTCGTTCATGCGCGCCGCCTCGGCGATGGTGATGCCATGCTCGTCGCACAGCTGGAGGAGGGCGTCGGCGCTGTCGAAGCCGAACGGGAAAGCCGACGAGGACAGCTGCGGTGGTTCGCCGTCGCGCCGAATGAAGCCCCCGCCGATCGAGTAATACGTCTCGCGGAGCAGGAGATCCTCCTCGCCGGTCCGCCGCACTGCCGGTGCCGGCGCACTGCCGGTGGTCCGGATGCCGGATGCCGCCAGCTGCCCGGCCTCGTCGGCCGCGTGCGGCCGTGCGGTCGCCCACGCCTCCAGCGTCAGCGCGTTGGGGTGGCCGGGCAGTCGGGTCCGGGGGGCGAAGGCGATGTCGGCCTTGTGGAAGGGCACGGGGTGCGTGCCGTCCAGCGCCAGCGGCCGCCCGGTCGGCCACCCGGTCCACAGGCCCCGCACGGCATCCGGGTCGACGCTTTCCGGTGAGTGTCCGTGCAGTCCGGCCATCACCGCGTCCGGCGTACCGTGTCCGATTCCGGTTGCACCGAGCGACCCGTACAGCGTGCACGTCACCTGTGCCACGGAGTCGAGCACGCCCGCGCCGCGCAGTCGGACGACGAAGTCGCCGGCAGCGCGCAACGGACCGACCGTGTGGGAGCTCGAGGGTCCGATGCCGATGGAGAACAGCTCGAACGCGGAGACGTAGGCGCTCACGCGGTCCAGGCTAACCTGGACCGCGCGCCGGGCTCCGAACGCCCCGGACGGTCCGGTCCGGGGCGTTCGTCGGAGCCGGCTGAGGGCCTACTGCTCGACCGGCTGCGGTCCCTCGGAGCTCTCCTGCGCCTGCAGGACCGGACCGGAGTCCTCGCTGGAGACCTCGATCTTGCGCGGCTTGGCCTTCTCGCTGACCGGGATCGTCACGGTCAGCACGCCGTTGTTGTAGGTGGCGGAGATGTGCTCGGTGTCCACTCCCTGCCCGAGGTTCAGCTGGCGCACGAAGCTCGCCCCGTCGCGCTCACGCGTGATCCATTTGACCCCCTCGCCGGCGGAGAGGGTCCGCTCGGCCCGGATCGTCAGCAGCTGACCGTCGACGTCGATGTCGACCGAGCCCGGGTCGATGCCGGGCAGGTCGGCGGTGAGCACGTAGTGGTCACCATCGCGGTACAGGTCCATCGGCATGCGACGGGGACCCCGGCGGGCGTCGAAGAGCGTCGACGCGAAGCGGTCGAGTTCACGGAACGGGTCGTATGCGGCCATGATTCGTCTCCTTTGTCGTTCGGCCCGGATGACTGTCCGGCGCGAGGGTGCGAGGGAGTTGAGTCGTGTCGGCTCAACTGCGTTCAGATTAGCACTCCTCCTCGACGAGCGCCAAGACTCGGAGCGGATGGAATGGACGCATGCCCAGCGGTCCCGGGCGGCAGGCGGAGGACGCCGGCGCCGGGAATCATGCGGGCTTCAGGGCGCCTGGAAGGCGACGAGACCCACGGTGTTGCCTTCGGAATCCGTGATGAACGCCTGCCATTCGTCGTGGCCGGCCGGCCCGAGCGAATCGTCGTGGTGCGAGAAGATCACCCGGGGCGGCTCGACCACGTCCGCGAGGCCGTCGAGCTTGTCGAGCGTCTCGTGCACGTTGTCGACCCGCAGATACAGGAGGGATGCCGGGGCATTCCGGTCCAGCAGCAGCCGGACGCCGTCCAGATCGAAGAAGACCAGCCCCGGATCGAAGCGGGCGAGCGGCGGCGCGTCCAGCAGCACGGTGTAGAAGTCCGCGGCCCGGTCGAGATCTTCGGCGTGGACGGCCACCTGAACAAGTCGCATCGCGACCTCCCCGATCGAATTCACGCCAGTCTGCCAGCCGATCCGGATGGGCGCGACGGGCGCCTCCGCGGCGGACAGACCGGGCGCCGAGACGGGCGCCCGGTCTGTTTCAACCCGCGTGCGCGAGCTGCGGCGCCTCCTCGGGCGAGGAGGGTATCTCGGCCTTGGCGGCACGGATCATCGTCACCGCGATGACCGCGGCCACCAGCATCCCGATGGCCGCGGCGATGAACGTCGCCGAGTACGCGTCGGCAAGGGCAGCCGGCTGGGTGACGGGTTGACTGCCGAGGGCAGCGACGTAGACGGCTGTGAAGATGGACAGGCCGATCGAGCCGCCGATCTGCATCGCCGAGTTGGTCACCGCCGAGGCCGCGCCGGCGTCATCCGGGGCCACGCCGCTCAACGCCACGTTCTGCAGCGGCACGAACACCAGTGCCATTCCCGCGCCCATCACGATGAGCGCGGGGAGCACCTGGACGACGTACGCGCCGCTTGCGGTGATGAAGCTGAGATACCACAGGCTCGCGGCCACGATGAGGGGGCCGGCCGTCAACAGAGGACGAGCGCCGATGCGCGGCAGCAATCGCACCACCAGCGGCGCCACCACCATGGTGGCAAGCGGCAGGGGCAGGCTCGCCAGACCGGCTTGCAGCGCAGACATCTGCAGCACGATCTGCAGGTGGAAGGTCAGGTACAGGGTGGACCCGATCATCACACTGCCGGCGATCGCCTGGATCAGGAACGCACCACCGCGCACGCGGTCTGTGACGATCCGAAGGGGAAGCAGCGGCTGGGCGGTGCGGGTCTCGATCCACACGAACAGCACGAGCAGCGCGACCCCGGCGGCCGAGAAGGTGATCGTGAGCGGGCTGCCCCACCCGGTCTCGGCCAGGCTGAAGCCGTAGACGAGCGATCCGAGCCCGAGGGTCACGGTGACCGCGCCGAGGACGTCGTATCGGTTCTCGCCTTCGGCCCTGCTCTCGGTGAGAACGGCGAAGGCACCTACGAGGCCGACCACGACGAAGACGACGTTCACCAGCAGGCACCATCTCCAGTCCAGGAACTCCGTCAGCACGCCGCCGAGGACGAGGCCGACCGAGGCGCCGGCACCGGCGACCGTTCCGAAAACCGCGAAGGCGACGTCGCGGTCCCTGCCGGTGGGGAAGGTCACGGTCAGCAGGGCCAGCGCGGCCGGGGCGAGCAGAGCGGCGAACGCGCCCTGCAGGCCCCGCGCGATGATCAGGTCGAGGCCGGTCAGCGCGATGCCTCCGTAGACGGAGGCGAGGGCGAAGCCGACCATTCCCACGATGAACGTGCGCTTGCGTCCCCAGTAATCGGCGACTCGCCCGCCGAGCAGCAGCAGCGCGCCGAATGCGAGCGCATAGGCGGTCACGACCCACTGACGCTGGCTGTCCGTGAGGCCGAGGCTCGCCTGCGCCTGGGGCAGGGCGATGTTCACGATCGTGCCGTCCAGGACGACGACGAGCTGGGTCAGAGAGACCACGGCGAGAACCCACCATTTGCGGCGGGAGGGCATGGGCGTAGACATGGAGAAACCTCCGAATCGTTTGACGGATGCCGGAGGTTTCTAGCCCCGGATCGAGTCTCACGAGGAGGCTCGACCGCCTCGGCCTAGGGGGCCGAGCAGACCGCCATTCTATCGCACGAGCGCCGCCTGCTGCTTCGCGAGGCGCAGCCAGGTCTCCACGACGGTGTCGGGATTCAGCGACATGGATTCGATGCCCTGGCCCACGAGCCACTCGGCCAGATCGGGGTGGTCGGAGGGCCCCTGCCCGCAGATGCCGACGTACTTGCCGGCGCGACGGCACGCGTCGATCGCCATCGCCAGCATCTTCAGGACGGCCGGGTCGCGTTCGTCGAAGGTGGCGGCGACCAGGCCGGAGTCGCGGTCCAGGCCCAGCGTGAGCTGGGTCATGTCGTTGGAGCCGATCGAGAACCCGTCGAAGTACTCCAGGAACTCATCGGCCAGCAGCGCGTTGGAGGGCAGCTCGCACATCATGATCACGCGAAGCCCGTTCTCGCCCCGGCGCAGCCCGTTCTCGGCGAGCAGCTCGATGACCGCGTGCGCCTCTCCGACGGTGCGGACGAACGGGACCATGATCTCGACGTTGGTCAGACCCATCTCGTCGCGGACGAACTTCAGCGCCTCGCACTCCATGTCGAAGCACTCGCGGAAGTCCGAGGAGATGTACCGGGACGCGCCGCGGTAGCCCAGCATCGGGTTCTCCTCGTGCGGCTCGTACAGCTCACCGCCGATCAGGTTCGCGTACTCGTTGGACTTGAAATCGCTCAGCCGCACGATCACGGGCTCCGGCGCGAAGGCCGCGGCGATCATCGATACTCCCTCCGCGACGCGCTGCACGAAGTAGTCGCGCGGCGTCGGGTACGCCGCGATCCGGTCGGCGATCTCGGCGCGCAGCGCCGGCTCGAGACTGTCGTGATCCAGCAGCGCGCGCGGATGGATGCCGATCTGACGGTTGATCAGGAACTCCAGCCGGGCCAGGCCGACGCCCTTGTTCGGCAGCTTGGAGAAAGCGAACGCCTGGTCGGGGGTGCCCACGTTCAGCATGATCTTGGTGGGACTCTCCGGCATCTCGTCCAGACGGGTCACCACCTCTTCGAATCCCAGGATGCCTTCGTACACGAAGCCGTTGTCGCCGTCCGCGCACGAGACGGTCACATCCCGCCCGTCCTGCAGCACCAGCGTCGCATCGCCCGTTCCCACGACGGCGGGAATGCCGAGCTCGCGCGCGATGATCGCCGCGTGGCAGGTCCGGCCACCGCGGTTGGTCACGATCGCGGACGCCAGCTTCATGATCGGCTCCCAGTCCGGATCGGTCATGTCCGCCACCAGGACGTCACCGGCGACGAACTGGTCCATCTGCGCCAACGAGGTCATCACGCGCACCGCTCCGGCGCCGATCTTCTGACCGATGGCCCGCCCGATGGTGATCACGGTGCCCGGCTCGCCGAGCACGAACCGGCGGGTCACGTTGCCATCGGTGCGCGAGACGACCGTCTCCGGTCGCGCCTGCAGGATGTAGAGCTTGCCGTCGATCCCGTCCTTGCCCCATTCGATGTCCATCGGGCGTCCGTAGTGCTCCTCGATCGTCAGCGCCTGCCGGCCGAGCTCCTCGACCTCGGCATCCGTGATGCTGAACTGCGCCCGCTCCGTCCGCGGAACATCCGTGAAGACAGTGCTTGCTCCGATGTGGGTGCCGTCGGCGTAGACCATCTTCAGAGCCTTCTCGCCCACCGAGCGCTTCAGGATGGCGGGGCGTCCTTCGCGGAGGGCGGGCTTGTACGCGTAGAACTCGTCGGGGTTCACCGCCCCCTGCACGACCGCCTCGCCCAGACCGTAGGAACTGGTGATGAACACGGCCCGGTCGAAGCCCGATTCGGTGTCCACCGTGAACAGCACACCCGAGGCTCCGACATCCGATCGCACCATGCGCTGGATCCCCGCAGAGAGGGCGACATCGTGGTGCTCGAATCCGTGGTGCACGCGGTAGGCGATCGCCCGATCGTTGTAGAGCGAGGCGAACACGCTGCGCACCGCCGCCAGGATGTTCTCGATGCCGCTGATGTTCAGGAACGTCTCCTGCTGACCGGCGAACGATGCGTCCGGCAGATCCTCCGCCGTCGCGCTCGAGCGGACCGCCCAGGACACGGTGTCCGGCTGCGGGTCGGCCGCGACCAGCGCCGCGTAGGCGGTGCGGATGTCGGCCTCGAAGGCCGCCGGAAGCGGCTGCTGCTCGATCCACTCCCGGACGTTGGCCCCGACGCGGGCGAGTTCTGCGACGTCGGCGACGTCGAGCTCCTCCACAGTGGATTTGATGCGGTCGTAGAGTCCGTCCGCGGCGAGGAAGTCGCGGTAGGCGTCCGCGGTGGTCGTAAAACCGCCCGGCACGCTGACCCCGAGATGGGACAGGTTCGACACCATCTCGCCCAGCGACGCGTTCTTGCCGCCGACCTGGTGGACGTCGGCCATGCCCATCTGCGTGAACCAGAGGATGTTCGTCATGAGGTCTCCTGAATTGTCGTGCGTGAGGCGGGGCGGATGGTCAACTGCGCAGGCGCATGGATTGCATGATGACGGCGGACATCTCCTCGACCGATTTCGTCGAGGAGTTGAGGAAGGGCACCCGGTTGCGCCGGTACAGGTCTTCGGCGCGGCGCAGCTCCAGCGTGCATTGGGCGAGGCTGGAGTATGTCGAGCTGGGTCGCCGCTCGTGCCGGACCTGACTCAGCCGCAGCGGCGTCGTGGTCAGTCCGAAGCATTTGTCGACATACCGGGACACGGCGGCGGGCAGTCCGTCGGAGGGGAAGTCGTCGTCGGTGAGCGGATAGTTCGCCACCAGGAGTCCGTACTGCAGTGCCAGATACATCGTCGTCGGTGTCTTGCCGCACCGGGACGGCGCGATGATGATGACATCCGCCATATCCAGCGCCCGCATGCTCTGCCCGTCGTCGTGCTCGATGGCGTACTCCACTGCCCGCATCCGGGCGAAGTACCGCTCCAGGTCACCGACGCCGTGGAACTGCCCGAGCTGCTCGGACGCTGTGCTGCCCAGCGCCGCCTCCAGCTCGCGTAGGTGGCCCCCCAGCAGGTCGATGACGACGGCACCGGAGCCGACCAGCTCCTGCAGGATCTGCGCGGATTTGACCGTCGCGAACACGATCGGCTCGGCCCCGCCCTCGGCCGAACGCTGAATGTCGGCGACGACGTCGCGGGCGCCTCCGGCCGTGTCCACGAAGGGAATGGTGTGGCGGCGGAACGTCACGCCCGGGAAATTCGCCAGCAGGGCGCTGCCGAGGGTTTCCGCGGTGATTCCCGTGCTGTCCGAGACGAAATAGGCCGCGCGGGCGACCGTGCGCGCGCCGGTCGGCCCTGCCGTGCTGCTCGGTGGGTTCGCCACGCTCCGCTCCTCCGCGGCACCGGTGTCGTGACCGGCTCGCTCTTCGAACGTATGCAGGTGTGTCAGTTCCTCGCGGCCCGTGTCACGAAAAGAATCGCCGAACTTTCCGGCAAGTTAACCGGTGTGCCCGGTCGCCGGGCGGCACTCGGCGTTGCGAACCGGCCCGATACGATGGCGCGGGAGCGTCCGGACGCTGATCCGCCGTCCACAAGGATCGAGGGGACATGAACCGACCGCTGGAGATCGTGGTGGGAGTCACCGGCGGCATCGCCGCGTACAAGGCCGTGCAGGTGGTGCGCGACTTGGTGCTGGCCGGGCACACGGTGCGGGTGATCGCGACGGATGCCGCGCTCCGTTTCGTCGGCGCCCCGACCTGGGAGGCGATCAGTCGGCAGCCGCTGAACACGTCGATCTTCGACGATGTCGCGGCCGTGCGCCACGTCGCCCTCGGGCAGCGGGCCGATGTGGTGCTCGTCGCTCCGGCGACGGCGAACACGATCGCAAAGCTCGCCGCCGGGATCGCCGATGACCTGCTGGGCACGACGGTGCTCGCCAGCCGGGCACCCCTCGTGGTCGCACCCGCCATGCACACGGAGATGTGGCAGCATCCGGCCACCGTCGCCAACATCGACACGCTCCGCGCGCGCGGCGTCAGGATCGTGGGGCCGGGCACCGGCCGCCTCACCGGTGCGGACATCGGCGCGGGGAGGATGAGCGAGCCCGACGACATCGTTTCGGCGGTCCTCGCCGCGGTCGGCGCCGAGCAGGACGGCGCCGGGCAGGACGGCGCCGGGCAGGACGGCGCCGCGCCGCCTGAAGCGGCGACACGCCGGGACCTCTCCGGCCGACGGGTCGTGGTCACGGCCGGTGGCACCCGCGAACCGATCGACCCGGTCCGCTTCCTCGCGAACCGCTCCAGCGGCAAGCAGGGCGTGGCCTTCGCGCTCGCCGCGGCCGCGCGCGGCGCCGACGTCACCGTCATCGCCGCTCACCTGGAGCACCAACCGGCGTCCGCCCTCGCTGCCGCGGGGCTGAAGACCATCGAGGTTCTGACCGCAGCCGACCTGGCTCGGGCGGTCGCGGAGGCAGCGGCCGCAGCATCCGTCGTCATCATGGCTGCGGCCGTCGCGGATTTCACGCCCGCCGAGGTCTCGGAGCAGAAGATCAAGAAGACCGAGCGCGGTGAGCGAATGGAACTGGTGCTCACCCGGACCGTGGACGTGCTCGGCGAACTGGTCGCGCACCCGGTCGCGGGCCGCGTGGTGGTCGGCTTCGCCGCCGAGACGGCGGCGGACCGGGACGAACTGGTCTCTCTGGCCCGGGCGAAGCTCGCTCGCAAGCCCGCCGACCTGCTGGTGGCCAATCCCGTGGGCAGGGGCCGCGGCTTCGGAGCCGACGTGAACGAAGCCGTCGTGGTGGCAGCATCCGGCAAGATCCTCGCCGACGTGTCCGGCAGCAAGCGGGCCGTCGCGGACGCGGTCCTGGACCAGGTGGTCGTGCTGCTGGAGGAGGCGTGATCCGGGCCACCCCGACTCTCAGCGGCTTACGATCTGAGAGCCACCTAGTGAACCGGGAGCACCGCCATCTGCACCGTCATCGTCCGCGTCCCCGCATCCTCGAATCTGCCCACGCGCGTGCTCGCGATCCGCGACGAGGATCCCGAACGCCCGTGGAGTCCGCTCGGCCGCTGGTGGCCTGAATCCCACGGCGGCGTCGTCGGGGTGCGCGACCTGCGCGCCGGCGGGGCATGGCTGGCCGCTGATTCCGCGGCGGGGCGACTGGCCGTGCTGCTCAACCGCGCCGATGTCTCGACGCTGCCCGAGTCGCAGCTGGTCTCGCGCGGCGGATTGGCTCTGGACTCCGTCGCGGGCAGGACGCCCGCCCAGCCGCGCACGCACGGGTTCAATCTGGTCGAGGTGGAAGGCGCCCGCACGAGCGTGGTCTCGTGGGACGGGCAGCGACTGTCCCGAGTGGAGCTGACTCCGGGAACGCACATGGTCGCCCACGACGACGTCGATGACCCGTCGACGGCTCGCATCGAGCGCTGGCTGGCTGAGTTCGCCGCCGTGGAGCTGCCCGAGACCGATACCTGGTGGACACCCTGGATCGAGCTGCTCGAACGCTCCTCGGCGCTGGAGAGCACCGACGACGAGGCGATCATCCGGGACAATCGCCCGCACGGTTACCCCACGCAATCGCTGCTGGTGTGTGTCGCATCCGTGACCGCCGACGACGTCCAGGTGCGTTATCGCGCGTTGCGCGAGCCCGGCCGCTGGAACCGGCAGCTGGACGGCGTCCTCTGAGCGGCGCGCCCGTCGACCCGCCCGGGCTCGGTGTGCCCGGGCGGGGGGCGGGGGTCGCCCGGCTACGCGCGGTCGGCGTGCTGAGGCACCGGAGGCATCTGGTACTTCGGGCGCCCCTTGATCACGAGCGGGCCGTTCCACGGAACCTGGTCGAAAGAATTCCATGCGTTCACGTGAAGGGACTGGAACAGCCAGCGGCCCTCCTTCTTGGTGAGGTGGTCCTGGCGGGTTCCGATGCCGAACACGAAGTTGTTGTTGTAATCGACGTTGAACTGCAGGATCTGGAAGAAGAGCTTGGCGTCGACCTCGCCCTCCTCCTCGCGCTCAGTGAACAGTTTGGTGTTCTGGATGTGCTGACGGCCGTACCACCAGGACTGCCGGTCCGTCCACAGGGATCGGAAGTTCTCCAGGATCGCCTCGTGCCCCTGCACCTTCCCCTGCCACAGGTGGTCGAACCATCCGTCCTGCGCGAAGACGCTGCGCACCAGGTCCTCATCCGCCAGATCGATCCCCCACGCGTAGCGGGAGTAGAGGTCCTCGATCTCGAATCGGTCTTCTGCCGTGAGCTTCCAATGTGCCATTTGCGATCTCCTGTGTCAGCGGTCTTCGTACTTGTCGTCGAGAAGGTCGGCCGGTTCACCGTTCTGGATGAGCAGGCCCTTGCGGCGGACGAACCGCAGAATCGATTCCGGTCCGGTGCGTCCCCCGCCGACGCCGGAGACGCCGAACGAGTTCGTCCCGATGGTGCGGCCCTTGCCAGCCATCAGGAACGTGTCCTGGATGAAGATCGAGCCCGCGTCGATCCGGCTGCCGATCTCCAGAGCCTCCTGCGCAGTCCCGGCGATCACCGATGCCGTCAGGCCGTACTCCGTGTCATTGGCCAGCCGGATCGCGTCGTCGATGTCCCGGTACGCCATGACGGGCAGGCACGGTCCGAAGGTCTCATCCACCATGATCTGCATGCCGTGGTCGACGCCGGTCAGGACGGTCGGACGCATGTACAAGCCGCCGCCGTGTTCCTCGAGCTCTCCCCCGGTGAGAACCTGTGCGCCCTTCGCGGTGGCGTCGGCGATGTGCGCCAGCACCGTCTGCGGCTGCGCCGCGAACGTGAACGGCCCGATGTGCCCCGCCTTGGCGTTGTCGTGGCTGAGGTGCACGCGCTGCGCCTTGCGCACGAGCTCGGCGACGAATTCGTCGTGGATGGACTCGTGAACGTACACCCGCTCGACCGAGAAGCAGACCATGCCCGTGGCGTACGCGCCGCCCCGAAGGATCGCGGTGGTCGCCCGATCGATGTCAGCGGACTCGGTGACGATCGCCGGGTCCTTGCCGCCGAGCTCCAGATAACACGGGATGAGACGCTCGGCGCAGGCGACGGCGATCTTGCGGCCGGTCACCACGCTGCCGGTGAAACACACGATGTCCGCGCCGGCGACGACCTCCTGGCCGGTCAGACCGTCGCCGAGGACGAAGTCGAACACCGCGGCGAGCTCGGGGACCTCGGCCACCGACTCGAAGAACAGCCGGGTGAACCGCGGCGTGACCTCCGAGGGCTTCCACAGGACCGCGGAACCGGCGCACAGCGCGGGAATCGCATCGAGCATTGCGAGCATCGTCGGCGCATTCCAGGGGGATATCACTCCGACCAAGGGGTACGCGACCAGCTGCGAGCGGACCTCGACCGTCGGCATCGACACCGCGGTGCGCTGCACCGCGGCCGACTCCAGCGACGACTCGGCGTCAGCGATCCAGCCGTTGACGGTCTCCAGAGTGATGTATCCCTGGACGAACGACGTGTGGGTCCCCCCGGTGTCCACCGCTTCCAGCTCGCCGAACTGCTTCGCGATCTTCGCGAACTCCCCCGCCCAGCGGCGCATGACATCGAGACGCTCGCCGATCGACAGCGCCGCCCAGGCCGGCTGATTCCGGCGCAGGGTGGCAGCCTTGCCCGCGACCTCTGCCGCGTCCGCCACGTCGATCTGGTAGTCGATGTCACCGGTGCGCGGGTTGCGCACCGGGAGCGTGCGAGTGCTCATGTCGTGGTTTCCTTTCACACGGTGCACGCGTCAGCGCAGCACACCGCTGTGTCTCCTCATCATCGTCAATCCGGACGGCGGTGAGCACCGCCGTGGGCGACAGTCGCGGGAGCGACGAATGGCGCGTGCGACAGCCCTCTAGACTCGACACGATGGAGTCGGTCCGGATGCTCACGCCCCACGGTGGCGCATGGACCGAGGACGAGTTGCGATCGCGCGCGCTGAGCCCGCCCGAGCTCCTGGCCCGGTCGGTGGAGATCGTGGGTTTGCCGGCAACGTCGTGGGCAGTGGACGTGTCCGCGCGTGCCGCCGAGCAGATCCGCGGCCTGGAGCGCACCGGAGGATTCCCCACCACCTCGTCCGGCCATGTGCGGCGCGCGAGCGAGGTCGCCTTCCTCCAGTTGCTCATCGCCGTCACCGCCGACCCCGCCGACGAGGTCTACCACACGCTCAGCGACGACCTCCTCGACATCGTCCGGCTCGGGGTACGACGGGGTCTCCCCCTGGATGTCCTGCTGAACCGGGTCTGGGGGATCCACACCGTGACCCGCGATGAGATGATCGCCGAATTGCAGCGCATCCTCCCGGAGCATGAGCGCGCAGCCACGCTGCGTGAACTCGGCGCCGCAATGCTGGACTACGCCAACTCGCACGCCTACCGCGTCGCCATGGCGTACGCGGAAGAGCAGCGGGCGTGGCGCGGGTGGCGCACGGAGACGCAGCGTCGCACGATCGCCGCAGTCGTCGACGGCTCCGCACCGCCCGACCGCGACGGGGGACCGCTCGATGTCCATTGGCCGGGCGGCCACCTCTACGCCCTCAGCTGGTTCGAAGAGCAGTCCGGCATCCCCGACGTCGAGCAGGCGATCAGCGAGTTCGCCGACGGCGTGGGCGAGCTGATCGGCGCCGAGCGGGTCGTCGTGATCGACTACGAGGGCACCACCCAGCTGTGGTGGAGTGCGTCGGCGGCCTTGGCCGCCGACGCCGCGGCCCGGCGGGGGGCCATACACCCCCCCGCCAGGGTGCGCCAGGGCATCG